>JANYEF010000172.1 GCA_025363325.1 Nitrospira sp.
TGTCCCATAGGCGTCGGTGTGTTTGCATCCGGCAATCATGCCAGATTTCCAGACCCCGTCACACGCAGCATTCACGCCCCTCTCCCCCTGAAGATGCCGTTTCTCGCGCTTTGTTTACCCACTCACCAAGGAGAAGAGCCAGTTATTCTTCTTCTGCGAAGATTTGAGCGATGTCATGACCCTGTCGATCTGGTGGTGTAACTGTTGAAGCTCTCTCAGTCCCATGGCCACTCTGGTGACCACCGTTCCCTCAAGCGCGCGAGGCTTCTCTTTCTCCGTCCCCTGATTCCGTGCCGCCTGCGCGACGCTTGCCGGCTCGATAAACCCAAAGTCGACGTAGGCGATATTATTGGCGACTCCTACCTGACTATAGTTGGCAAACTTCGGGGTCCCTGCTTGCTCCCCGGCCCGCAGCCGAACCGTTGGGGCTTTGATCTTCTTCTCTTGCTCCGTCATCAGATCCTCCTCAATTCATCCACAGCCGCCAGCAACACCCATCTCTAAAACGAACGGCCATTCCTGTACACAGGTGGACACAAACTGCGAACATCAGTTCATCATTTCTGGCTCAGAGAATTTAGGATTACGCGTGATTTGTATTGCTATATAAGGTAGGGACTCCGGAAATCATCCACTACGCGCCTTCAATATCTTCCGTGTTACAGGAAGAAAAGCAAAACGTGTGCCGACACGATCCCGAGGTTATGTCCCTCAAGATTGTGCGCAGTAACGGCACTGTCGGAGGCAGTCTAGAGGGGAGGGGTATCCTCAGAACAGATTTTCATGAGTGGCACTTGACGAAATCCCGATGTATTAGGACGGATACATCTGTATCTGGACGAATACCATACTAAGAATCGAATAACTGAGACGGAGTAGCAAGGGACCTGCCGCTCCGTTTCTCTGCTTTCTCCCTAGACTCTTCCACCTTCTGAAACTCCACCATCGTGATCGTGCGCTGCTCATGGGTGATCGTCTGCGTCGTCTGCCCTGCAACGCCTTCGGGCAACGGAATATATTCGACGTCGACGCGATTGAGCCGCAATAGTGGGAAGTCCAGCGAGGGAAAAGGGAGGTGAGAGAGGACCTATTGAATGCCCGCCTGGCGTTGTAGCCACCTGACATACTTCACGATCTGATCGATATCCCCAGGGGTAACGCCTTCGACCTTCGGCATGTTGCCGAACTCCCAATGGTGCGCTTTAACGCCGTTGGCCGCAGCCAGTTGGAAGGCCTGATCCCCGTGATGGTTCGGCTCGTAGATCTTATTTACGAACGGAGGTCCATGGTCGGTTCCCACCGCTTGATTGCCATGACAGGCCGCACAGTTCGCGTTGAATGTGGTTTCGCCCACTTGGAACTCGGCCGGTACAGGACCGCCCCCGACCGCTGGCTTGGGCTCCGAGGAATCGCAGGCCACGAGGAGGCCTAGCCCCAGCAACCACACTCCGATCATAAGTTTTGACATCATCGGCATTTTCATGGAATCAGGACCGTCTCTCGTCCGAAGAAAAGAGCATATGGCGTATGGCTTATGGCCGATAGAGGTGCAGGAGCAGCAGGACTTTCTTTGTCCGTGCTATCAGCCATTCGCTATCGGCTCTTGTTTCCTGCCACCAGCTATAAGCCATTAGCTATATGCTCTTGTCCCCAACGGTTTCACGCGTTATATCGCATATGAGATGGGATCCACAACCCCGGCCTTGGCAAATCCCTCTCGCCGGATCACGCAACTATCGCATCGCCCGCAAGCCTGCTCCCCCACCGGATCGTAACAACTATGAGTCAGATGAAACGGGACATGCAGTTCGATCCCTCGCCGGATGATTTCTGCTTTTGTCAGCATCAGCAAGGGGGCTTTGACATGGAGGGGAGTCCCTTCCGTGCCGGCTTTCGTGCCTTCCTTCACCGCGGCTTCAAACGCACGAATGAATTCAGGCCGGCAGTCTGGATAACCGGAATAGTCGAGCACGTTCGCCCCAAAATAGATGAGAGATGCTCCCACGACCTCCGCATGCGCTGCCGCAATCGAGAGAAAGATGAGATTCCGTCCGGGCACATAGGTGATAGGAATGCTCTGGCTACGCTCATTGCCCTCCCGGCCCTTGGGCACTGCCGCCGGGCCGGTGAGCGCCGACCCGCCGATGGCGCGAAGATCCAGATTCATCACCAGATGATTCGCCACACCCAAGGCGGCTGCGACCTGCCGAGCCCGCTCCACCTCCACCGCATGCCGTTGTCCGTAGGCCATCGTGAGGAAGAAGAGTTCGCAACCCTCCTGCTTGGCAATAGCCGCCGTGACGGTGGAATCCAGTCCTCCGCTTGCTAAGACGACTGCTCGATTCCCTGTCGGCATCATCGATCCCACTCCCCCATGCGGCATAGGATACCAAGCGCGGTCACAGAACACGAGCCGCACCTAACGAGAGAACAACCAGCAGGCTATGCAAAGACTATTGTGGCAGGGTGGACATTCAATGGTCCGCGCGTATGGGGCAAGCCCGGTCTGTCTGGTTGATCTGGTTTGTTTTGTTTATCTCGTTGATCTTGTCTATCTGGTTGGTCTGGTTCAACCAAAAAACCAGACCAACCAAATAGACCAAACAGACCAGGATGACGGGATGCGGACTACGTGAGGCAGGGATCAGGAACGATCGCGTGAAGGAACGCCTAGTCGCGATCTTCTTCTCGCTCGATTCTTTCCAACAGCTCTTCTTTTGACTGACACTCGACGCAGAGTTTTGCAAACGGGACGGCTTCCAATCTCCGCTCGCTGATCTCTACGCCACACTCCGCGCAGATGCCGTAGGTGCCTTCGGTCAGCCTCGTCAAGGCTTCATCGATGGCCTGGCGGCGGCGATTGCGCATTTCCATCAACGAGATGCCCAGTTCACGATCGAGATCCATGAGGGCCTGATCGCCGACGTCGCGGGCCGATTCAAGCCGCCGCTGTTTATCTTCAATGAGAGATTGACCCAGACTACCCTCAATCTCTTTGATAATTTCCTGGCGCTTCCGCATCAGCATCTGCTGAAGGACTTGGCGGCGGCTCTCCCGGTCTTCGCGTTCTTTGGCTGATTCTTTCGGTTTGGCAGCCAGGGGAGAGACGGCCATGCTGATGGGTTTGGGGAGGACCACCACTGCAGCGGGCTTGGGTTTGCTCGCTGGTTTCGCGAGCTTCGCCCGCACCTTGGCCTTCGCCACCGGTTTCTTCTTGGCGGGGGTTTTTGTTGCCATGGCAGATCCTACTCCTGGGGTGAACGTCGAATAGCCGAAAAAAGTTCGGCATTCATAGCACGGCACTATGATCTTTGACAAGAGGTTGTAGGGGGAAGACTGGAGAACCCCTAGGGATAGAGGATCGTCGAATGGATGGGGTGGCCGGCCAGTTTGTCTCGCCCCTTCAGGCCCTGGAGTTCCACGAGAAAGTCGAGCCCGACGATCTCGCCTCCCAACTGTCGAACGAGAGACACCGTCGCGGCCGCCGTGCCCCCTGTGGCCAGCAAGTCATCCACGATTAGCACGCGTTCTCCCACAGCAATCGCATCGCGGTGGATGGCAAGGGAGTTCGATCCGTACTCGAGGCTGTATTTGACTTCGAAACTATCGGCGGGCAACTTGCCGGGCTTCCGGACTGGCACGAACCCGGCGTTCAACCGGTTCGCCAATATCCCCCCGAAAATGAACCCGCGCGATTCAATGCCGATCACTTTGGCGATCCGCTGTCCCTGATAGTAGGCGGTTAATTCATCGGCGATCGACGAGAGTGCGCGGGCGTCTTTGAGCAGCGTGGTGATGTCGTAGAAGAGAATACCGGGCTTGGGGAAATCGGGGACTTCGCGAATGAGGGCGTGATAATTGACGGCGGTCATCGATCAGAGCAAGTCGGCTTGTGTCATGGTTCTACGTTCAATGGTATGGCGCAAACGCGCCAAGGCGGCCATTTCAATCTGCCGGACCCGCTCACGGGTCAACCCCATCTCCCGGCCGATTTCTTCCAACGTCTTGGCCTCACCCCCATCGAGTCCGAACCGTGCCATGATAACAGTTTGCTCCTTCTCAGGCAACTCCTGCACCCACTCCATCATCTCCGCCCGGCGCATGACCCCCTCGGCCGTATCGGCAGGCGAGACACACGAAGGGTCCTCAATCACATCGCGCAAGAACGTATCCGCGCCCTCATTGATCGGACTGTCCAGCGAACAGGTCGTACGGACCACTTGCTTGAGATCCAACACTTCTTCGTCCGTCGTCTTCATCCGTGCCGCCACTTCCGACGCGGTCGGTTCTCGTCCCAGTTCCTGGACAAGCCGCTCCACTTTGCCGAGGTAGCGATTCAGCCGCTCCACCACATGCACCGGCAACCGCACGAGCTTTCCCTGATTGATAATCGCCCGTTCGATGTACTGCCGGATCCACCAGGACGCGTACGTACTGAAGCGAAACCCGCGCTTGTAGTTGAATTTTTCGACGGCCTTGATCAGGCCAAGATTGCCCTCTTCGATGACATCGGAAAAGGGGAACCCTCGATGCATATACCGCTTACCGATACTGATCACCAGACGGAGATTCGATTCGATCATCTGTTGGCGCGCCTGTTCGTCGCCCGCCATGACCCGCTTGCCCAGCTGCTGCTCTTGCTTAAACGTCAGCAACGTCGAGTGACGGATCTCACGCAAGTAGCACTTAAGGGTATCCAATCCTTCGGAACGGCGACTCGGTTTTTCATCGTCGACAGGCGACTCGTCCACTTCCGACGACGCGGCAGTGCCCTCGTCGTCATGGTCGACGACGTGTCGGCGCGCTTCGCCCAGATCGTGTAACTCCTCGCCTCCTCGCGCCATACGTTCCGTCGCTCCTAACTGGTTCGATCAATACCGCACTTGAAAATCTGAAAATCGCCCTGTCGCCGGCCCCCACTCCACTTCAACGGCTGCCACTCGCGACGCCGGCGGCCCAGTCTTTACCTCTTCGATGAGGATCAGAATCTGGTCTTTGGGGCGCTCAACTTCAAGTTCGACTCGGCCATCATCGAGATTCCTGACACCTCCGCAGAGTCCTCGTTGCGATGCGACGCGAGCCGTGAATGCTCGATACCCGACTCCCTGGACTTTCCCCTTCACCAACAGCCTCGCTCGGAGCGCTGCCGGTTCAATCGGTTCGGCCATACACTCAGGCGGTCTCTAGATTACCGAAGATGCCTATCCAACGAACGGATGTTCTCACACCTCCGTAGAGGCGTCACGCGTTTTGCGATTCCGTGCGAACATGTTTCACACAACGGTTCTGAAAAGAACAATGGAAACGCCGAAGGAGATTCGATGCACGCCGGCAGGGCACAACAACTTCACCGCACGTGTGCGTGAACTTCACGAATAATTGCTGGAGAGATTGCTCCGATCTGCGGCGTGGACGCCGTGAGATGCAACACGAAACTCTTGAGGTGATGATCCGGTGGCCTTGCCCTGAGAAGCGTCTGGCACGAACAAGCTCTGTTTGGTCGGGGCGAGAGGATTTGAACCTCCGACCCTTGCGTCCCGAACGCAATGCGCTACCGGGCTGCGCTACGCCCCGACAAATGAACAGAATCACGAAGCGAGGAAGGATTGTCTTATATCAGGGGGTCGAAACGCAAGCCATGGGCATCGGCCACTGCTCGATGGGTAATTTTTCCGCCTGACAGGTTCACCCCTTTCGCCAATCCAGCATCAGCCCGCACG
>JANYEF010000188.1 GCA_025363325.1 Nitrospira sp.
TGTCCCAGAGGCGTCGGTGTGTGTGCATCCGGCCATCATGCCAGATTTCCAGACCCCGTCACACGCAGCATTCACGCCCCTCTCCCCCTGAAGATGCCGTTTCTCGCGCTTTGTTTACCCACTCACCAAGGAGAAGAGCCAGAAGATTATTAGTCATACGACTGTCTTACTGAGACGATAGACCGTCCGACAACTATGAGCGGACGGTCTACGTGACCTATTTTACTTGGAGCGCAAGATCAATCAGCACTCCCTCTCTCAATCCTAAATCACTGACCAGCACCGCCGACATCCCTAGCGTCTCCATGATCGTCCGGATGATGATCGCGCCGGCGGCGATGACTTCTTCGCGGCCTTTCTCTAGGCCTGGTAGGCCGGCTCGGTCAGCTTTCTTGCGGCTCAATAGCGTCTGTTCGATTTCCTGAATCGTGCTGAGCTGCAACTGATAGTTATGAATTCTTGCTGGTTCGTAGGCGGGGAGTTTCTGGGCCATGGCGGCTAGGCTGGTGATGGTTCCTGCTGTGCCGACGAAGGTGGCTGTTTGATAGCTGCCCATGGCTGCGACTGCTGCTTTGGTTTCTTTAGCAACCCACTCCCGGGCTTGTCGGATCTCCTGCTCGGTCAGAGGGTCGTGGTGTAGGAGACGTTCGCAGAGACGCACGACGCCGATATCGATCGAACTCACGATCGGTTTTTGGCCTGGACTATCCAGGATAAACTCGGTGCTGCCGCCGCCGATGTCTAAGGCTAGCACGTCGGTCACGCCCGCGGGTAAGCCGGAGCGGATGCCCAGCATGGTCCGCATGGCTTCTTCTTCTCCTGAGATCAGTTCGACCTTGAAACCTGCTTCGCGCTTTACGCGATCGAGAAACTCATCACGGTTCGCTGCATCACGCACTGCGCTCGTCGCTACGGCCGTCACGGCATCAACATGAGAGGCATCGATGATCTCCCGCCATTCCCTCAGACACTGGACTACCCGATCCATCGCGGCCACGCTCAGCCGCTTTGTCTGATCGACGCCCTCGCCCAGCCGCAAAATACGTCGCTCAGATCGAAACTCCTTCAACCCATTACCGGGAGGCAGATCAGCTATCAGCAGCCGGCAGGTGAGCGTGCCGATATCCACGCCGGCGAGCCGCATCGTGCGTGACGAACTGTTCATACGTCGTTCCGAATCTCCGCTATTTCCGATTCAAGCTTCTCGCGTGCGTCTTTGAGTCCTTGGATCTCTTTGACGAGTCGACCGATTTCCGCGTCGTGCAGGACCCGCTCGACCGGTTCGCCTCCCTCGCCCAGGCTGACCGCTCGCTCGCCGACATCACGATACAGCTCGTCCAATTGCTGGTCGAGCTTGCGGATGTCGAGCCGGATGCGCAGCAATTCCGTTTCTTCCAACGCACGGATCGCCGCCTGCGCCGTACCATGGCGCAACGTCGCAAACCCCGCCTTCAAATCATGCTTCAATCGCTGTAGAAGACCCATGATGCTCCTAGTGATCAGTGACGAGTGATCGGTGATGAGTGAAGACCGGGCGAGAACTCCATCAGTCGGTCACCTGCCACTGATCACACATCACCCATCACGCATCACTTTCATCAACTGATCGACCCTAGATCCAACTTCGTTTCCCACCGCCGCAACATGGTTTCTCGCAAGGCACGGTGCACCGGCGCTTTCAGCTGTGGGTCCTGCTTCAACAGCGCAACGGCCTCCTGCCGCGCCTGCCGGAGCAGCTCGGCATCCCGCACCAGGTTCGCGACGCGAAACTCCGGCATGCCCCATTGCCGGAGTCCAAAAAACTCGCCGGGCCCGCGAATGCGGAGATCTTCCTCGGCAATCACAAACCCGTCGGTCGATCGCACGAGCGCGTCGAGTCGCTCACGGGCTGCCGATGCCGGTTCGCCGGCTTCTTTGGGCTTCTTCGATCGAAGCAGCACCCCACCCGAGGCCATCAGCAGACAATAGGACTGGTGTCCGCTTCGCCCGACGCGTCCGCGCAATTGATGCAACTGCGCCAGCCCGAACCGCTCGGCATGCTCGATCATCATCACCGTGGCATTGGGCACATCGACTCCAACCTCCACCACCGTTGTCGCGACCAGGACCTGGATCTCCCCCTTCTTATACGCTGCCATGACCTGTTCTTTCTCTTCTGACTTCATCCGGCCGTGCAACAGCCCGACGCGAAACTCGGCCAACTCATCCGCTTGCAATTGCGCTGCGCCTTGCATGGCCGCCTGCAGATCGGTCTTCTCCGATTCTTCGACGAGCGGATACACCACATAGGCCTGCCGGCCGCTCCGCAGTTCATCGCGCAGAATCTGATAGGCCCGCCCCCGCTGGCTGTCGCTCAAGAGAAACGTCCGCACCGGCTTTCGCCCCGGCGGCATCTGATCGATCACCGAAACATCGAGATTCCCGTACACCGTCATGGCCAATGTGCGTGGAATCGGTGTCGCGGTCAGTACCAGCACATCGGGCTTATACCCCTTCTCGATGAGCGTCTTCCGTTGGAGCACACCGAATCGATGTTGCTCATCCACCACCACCAATCCAAGCTTCGCGAAGGTGACGCCTTGCTGAATGACCGCATGGGTCCCAATCACGACCTGCGCGGTCCCGGAGGACACCTGCTCACGCACAGCTTTACGCGCTGCCGCACGCCTCCCCCCGCTCACGAGCACGACAGAGAGGCCGAGCGGTTCCAAGAACCCCTTCATTGTCCGATAGTGCTGCTCGGCAAGGATTTCCGTCGGCGCCATCAGTGCCGCTTGGTAGCCCGATCCACAGGCCAGCACCATCGCCTGCACGGCCACGATGGTTTTACCGGACCCGACATCGCCCTGCACCAGACGGTTCATTGGTTTGCGCGACGTCATGTCCGACAGAATCTCGCGAATCACCCGCTCCTGCGCTTCGGTCAGCTGAAAGGGCAGCGCCCGATCCAGCTTGCCAAGGAGCGGCGTCTTCGGATTGAACGACACCTGCTTGACCTCTTCCTTCATCACTCGTTGTCGCGACGCCAATGCGAGTTGGAGCACAAACAACTCTTCGAACGCCAAGCGCCGATGCGCCGGCGTGAGGCCTCGATCGAGCTGCCCTCCATCCGTCCCAGGCTGAGGAAAATGCACATCCTGGATGGCTTGTTGAATGGGCAGCAATCGATAACGGGCACGAAGCGGGACCGGCAACACCTCCTGCGCCTCGGCGATATGCGCATCCAGCAAGCCTTTCATAAGCGCACGCATCTGCCGGGACGTCCATCCCTTGGTTTCGTGGTATACCGGAACAATACGCCCCACATGCAACGGCGCCTCGGATTCCGCGCCCACGACTTCGTATTGCGCGACCTCCATCCTCGTATCCACCCACCCCTGCGCGCCGGCCACCACCCGCCCGGTCAGCATGACGCTCGTTCCGACGGTGAAGAGTTGTTCGAGAAACGGCTGATTGAAAAACACCGCCTGGAGACGCCCGGTTGCATCCTCCACCATAATGTCGAGGATGGCGAGGCGGCGACTGCGGGCCTTCTTGGCCTCGCTTCGGATGATCGTGCCACAGATCGAGGCCTGCACACCCGGCACCAGTTGCCCGATCGGGGTCATGACCGAGCGATCCTCATAGCGCCAGGGCAGAGTCCAGAGGGCATCCTCAACCGTTTCGATCCCGAACCGTTGGAGCAAGGCTGTGCGCTTCGGGCCAACGCCCTTTGCGAAACGGATGGGTTGCTCCCACCATAACCGAGATGGGATTTCATTCACGACAGGCTCATGCACCGCGACAGGCTCTGGTTCGTGCCACGCCCGGGCCGGATCGCGGACGGCCTCGCGCAAGACCCCAAGAATGACCGTGGCTTCCTGCAGTCGACGCTGCTGGTCCTCTGCCGGGAGCCGCTGCTGGTCGTCAAGAAACAGCTCACGCAGCTGGAGCAACGCCGCTTCAATCGCCCGTGGATAGACGTGATCGGACAGGGCCTGCATCACCTGTGAGGAGACAAAGCGATTGAGATTCTTGACGGTGGGCAGATGTGCGAAAGCATCGCGAGTCGCGAATTCGATCGGACGCGCGACACGGTCCAGCCATTGCTGAAACTGTTCAGGGGGTTTGGGCTCGAAAGAGCGCCGTATCACAGTGGCGGATCGTATCACAGCGTCTCACCCTCCTCAACGAGCAGGACTGGTTGATCTGGCTTATTTGGTTTTTTATTCATCTGGTTAGTCTTAGCTCAACCAAACAAACCAGATCAACCAGTCCTGCTCGCCTTGTCAATTTGCTGACAATCCTTTGTCACGCTTCCCTAGGGTGCTACACTGAGTTTCATCCGAAGACAGTATTTATGTACCGTCGCAATATTTCTCACATTTTGTATC
>JANYEF010000190.1 GCA_025363325.1 Nitrospira sp.
CGTGTGTCTTGGCATGGCGACAATGGGCGTCTCGATTGGGGGCCAGTTCTTTGATGATGGGTTTCGGGTCGTCGGTGGATCCGTTCTGCAGCGAGTTGGAGCGGATCCAATGCTGAATTAGAAAGAAGGAGAATTAAGTAAGGGTGTCGGCGAGCTGGTGGGGTGCTTGAGCTGTGTGATGATAGTGTCTAAGAGTGTACTGGCGTGGTCCCAGTGTTGCGTTTTGAGGAGTTGGGGGAGAGCGGCCATTTTGGCAGATAAATCCTCTTCTTTCCCCCCAGCGGCGAGCCACCTGGGCGTGAGGTGCTGAATGGTGTGGAGTTGTTTTCTAATATGATCGAGATCCATCGCGGCTAGCGTATCAAGAAACCACGTAGTACGTCATGGCCGGTGTTGATCCCGATCAACACCGAGCTACCGGTTTCCTACCCCGCACCAATCTTTGTCAATGGATGGATGTGTGTGGGGGCTCGTGTTGAGTGGTCTACCACCAGCCGAGAACACAGGCCCATCCACTGAGCCGGGAACGCTGAATGAGGCGATCCCGGCTCAAGTTCCTCATGCAGGGTCTCTATTTCTTGCCGAGGATGGCGTCTTTCGCTGCTTTGGCGACGCGGAACTTGACCACGCGCTTCGCTGGGATCTTAATTTCCGCGCCGGTTTGCGGATTCCGTCCCATGCGGGCTTTGCGATTCACCAGCACCAGCTTGCCGAGGCCAGGTATCGTAAAGGTGTGTTTGGCTTGTTGATACGCTAGGGCGGCAAAGTCTTCAAGGAGTTGCGTGGCGGCTTTCTTGGTGAGCCCGGTTTTGCCGGCCATATGCTCGGCAATCTGTGACTTCGTCATCGATTTGGCCATGAACGATTCCTCCTTAATCCTGGGGTGAGTGTGATGGGGTATAGACCTCGTTGCGTGGCGGAGTATAGCGAATACACGGGAGTGACGGTAGTCCTTTTTTGACATCCTCCCCGGCATGGCCGGGGATTCCTACGGCGCTACGCATGAGCAAGCTCTTGTATAGTCGCTTCGGTGGGTTCCTGCTTCACAGAGCGACCTACGTGCGCCGCATCTCCACAGGCTAACAAGCGATGTCCTCGCTCTAACATAGTGATCGCGCCGACCAGATCGGCGTGGTTCTCGTACCCGCATGCCACACACGCGAACTTGGCCTGCGTTTGGCGATTCTCTGCCGACACATGGCCGCAGGCCGGACAGGTCTGGCTCGTGTGCCGCGGCGGCACCGCAAGCACCCAGCCTCCGCGCCAGGCCTGCTTGTACTCCAACTGCCGCCGAAACTCGCCCCAGCCCTGATCAAGGATGGACGTATTCAAACCGGACTTGGCTCGCACGTGCCGGCCCGGTGTTTCGACGGTGCCTCCCGCCGACCGGCTCATGTTCCTGATCTGCAAGTCCTCCATCACGACGATCGCGTGGTTTTGGCTGATCGTGGTCGTGGTCTTGTGCAGGAAATCGCAGCGGACATTGACGATGCGGGTATGGAGCTTCTGAACTTTGGCTTTCGCCTTTTTCCAGTTATTGCTGAACTTCGTCTTGCGCGACATGGCCCGCTGGTAGCGAGCAAGCCGCTGTTGGTGCGTCCTGAAGGCATTGAGCGGTTCGATATAGCTGCCGTCGCTCAAGGTGGCAAAGCGGGTGATACCCACGTCGATACCAACGATGGATGCCGAGGGATGCACATGCTCCGCGACTTCGCGCTCGGTCTGGATTGAGGCAAACCACGTGCCGCCGTTGGCCGATACCGTGATGTTCTTCGCGGTGCCGAGCATATCCCGGCTCTTGCGGTAGCGCAGCCAGCCGAGTTTCGGCAGGAAGAGGCGGCTATTGGCTTGGTCTATTTTGAACTGCTTCGGATCGGGATAGCGGAAACGATCGGACTGGCCTTTTTTCTTGAAGCGCGGGAACTTGGTCCGCTTGGCGAAGAAGTTGGCATAGGCCCGTTCGAGGTCTTTGAGTGTCTGTTGGAGCGGATGCACGGGCGCATCCGCGAGCCACGCCGTTGCCGTG
>JANYEF010000239.1 GCA_025363325.1 Nitrospira sp.
CGGCCCGATCGAGAGACGCGGAGTACGGTACCTGCATAGTCGGCGATAACCTTATTCGTCTTCTTGCGATACGGTGACAACCGTGTGACTTCCGACACAAAATCATCGTGGTTCGTGACGCTGACAATCCCGCTCAAGACCTGTTGGTGGTGCGCTAATGCAGTGCCCATTTCACCGAAATCGGCCAATGGGACCGTATAGTCGACGTACACTGCTTGTGACATGCCACTCAACTGCCTAAGCGTCACCACGCCGGATGCCGCCATGACGAAGATGATGACGCTGACGATACCGTAGCTCGCCATCAGCTTTGTCCGCGTTTTGAGATCGTCGAATCCCCCTCTGACTCCTGTACTTGCAGTCCTTGCTACCTTTGCCACCTTTGCCATCGCGTCCTCCTTCGCTCTGATCGTGCCTGAATTGCGTGAAGCTTTCGATTGTTGTCCCCTAGTTAGCTCATCCCCTCGAGATAGGAGAGCATCACCGACGTTTCCAATACGCCTCGAAGCCGATCCTCCAACTTGACGACGGTCGACACGAAGGGAAGCGCTCCCTCCCCCGTGCCGGCAGGAGCCGGCAGAAATTGATCTTTGGCAATGGTGCGAATTTCAGGAACCGTATCGACCAGAACACCGACCTGCCAATTCCCGTGCTTCACCACCACGGCGTACCGCAACGTCGCGTCTGAGTTAAGGGCAAGCATCGGTCGCAGATCGAGCAACGGAATCACGGTCCCTCGCAGATTCGTGACTCCCACCAAGCCGGCGGGCATCCCGGGAACTGGGGTGATGGATTCGACGACAAAAACTTCTCGCACGCTTTTCAGGTCGATCGTGAAGAGCTCTCCACCCAAAGAGATGATCGCGGCTCGGATGGTCGTGGACTCGGCCGTTTGGGTCTGACCGGATCCGGATGAAGAGGTCCCCTGTGCCGTCAGGGCACGATCTGCAACCGTTGAGCCCTGTGCGGAGTCCATCAGCGCTAGCCCATCGCCTTCTTGACGGCGGCCAACAGATCTTCAGCCTTAAATGGCTTAACGATATGGCCGTTCGCCCCTTGCTGCTGCCCCCAGAACTTATCGCTCTCGTTGCCTTTTGATGTGCAGAGAATGATCGGGATATTCTTGCAGCGGTCATCGTTCTTGAGGTCGCGGCAAGCCTGAAAGCCGTTGCGGCCAGGCATGACTACGTCCAATACGATTAAATCCGGCTTCTCCGTTGCGACCTTGTCTTCGAGTTTATCGGCGTTCGGAAAGGACACCACGATATGGTTCGCTCCTTTCAGACAGCCTTCGATCAGCTGAAGCTCGGCATAGGAATCATCCACGACGACGATCTTGCTCATTGAGAATCTCCTTATGGTTCAATCTGAACAGTTGCAAGGAAGCCCGAATAGGCCGCCGTCTTCGCCCGCTGGATTAGTTCAACGGAAAAATCACGCTGATCGCTCCGGCTAAATCCCCATCCTTCAATCCCTCTTTTCTCATACCGGTTACATCAAGCGCGCCTTTCGGTGCACCATGACAAGCCAGGCAAGTCGTGGCGGCATATTCTGGGTCTAGCATACGAAGAACCGGTCGACCATCGACCATCGTATTCCGCACATAGGACTGTCCCTTGGGATGACGAGAGTCGCTGAACATCCGCAACACCTCCGACTCAAAATCATCCGGCTTATTCTTGGCATTCCGATAGTTGATCGTCGTGAGCTTCATACGGACACCAGACTTCCTATAGAACTGCTCTCCGACTCTCCGGGCAAACACGACGGGAATGAATCCCTTGAAGGAAATGCCGGCCTTGTTAATGACCGGCTGGACTTCGTCCACTACTTCTTTTTCCACTTGAATCAAGGCAAGATAGAGATTCGCCTGCGCCACGACGTTGGGAATCCGCAGATCAAGTGTCGTGGCTACCTTAAAACGTTCTAGGACCTGGCTATTCATGTAATCACCGGTAAACCCCTTGTCGCCCTTCGAAGGGTCATTGATATTCTGCATCTGTTCCGAGACGATCCCACGGCCAATCTTGACCAACTCAATCAAGTGCTCCACCACTTCCGCCTCATTCGCTGCTCTCGCCGGCGTACTCCACGCCAACGAGATCGCCGTGACCCCCACCGCCACGATCATGAGAACCTGTCTGCGCATAGGCATTCCTTGTTGCGTCGAGTCCGAGTGTTGCCGCCGATTGTTTCTCTCGGATTGAAATATCATTATTTAGACTTGAGTGTAGCCGGTCATTCACCATTGGCAAGTAAATCAACAGTTTCAACATCTCTCGAATCTCATGCCGTTAGTGGCCCTTTGGGTCTTCGCGGATTGGACGCAGCCACAGTAGACCGCGCGCCGAACCCAAAGAGGTGGCGGATTGTATCAATACGGGAGATTTGACAGCCTCCGACGACATCGATCTGCACGATGAAATCGGTCAGCTGGCCGAAGGGATCGAGCGACTGCAGAAAACTCTACAAGGCGGGAGTAAAATGAAGGCCGCCGCGTAGAAAGCGAGCCCACGGTGCGTCGGAGAAGGATACATAACGCGGTGGAACAAATGGCGGAATCAGAAAATTGAACGCAATACTATCAACGAGGAGTCGATAGCCCACACGTCTGGGACAAGCCCGGTCTGTCCGGTCTGTCTGGTTAGTAACGTTCAACCAAACACCCGAGACAGACCGAACAGACGAGATAGACCCGACAGACCAAATGAACAAGGCGGGCTGGTCGACTTTTTTAGCATCCTGATAAAATGACGGGGCTCAACCGGCATAGTTCACGAGCTCTTCGGGTCCCGTTCCCACAAAAACTCCGGCTCACTCTGCTGCTTGGCCATCCAACGGGCCAAGACAAACAACGCATCGCTGAGGCGATTAAGAAAACGCACGAGAGCCGGATCCAGAGGCTCTTCCCTCCCCAATCGCACACAGAGACGTTCAGCCCGTCGACAGATCGTTCTCGCCTGGTGTAACAAGCTGGAAATCTTCCCGCCCCCTGGGAGAATAAATTCCTTCAGAGGCGGCAAGTCTTTCTGACAACTATCCATGAGTTTTTCCAGCCGGGTCACGTCCCGTGCTGCGACCGTTGGCATATTCTTGAACGTTTGCCCGGGGGCAGTGGCCAGCAGTCCACCGACATCAAACAGCGTATTCTGCATCCAACGCAGTTCCTCTTCTAATCGATTGGCAGACGGATGA
>JANYEF010000242.1 GCA_025363325.1 Nitrospira sp.
ATTCCGTCTCTCGCCGAAGAACCTCGATTCACGATGGGGATGGCAGCCCTCAAAGACATCGGCGTCCAGTCCGTCTGCCTGTTTCCCTTGACGACCGCCATGCGACGTCTCGGCGCGATGGGATTCGGGAGTCTCGAACCCCATGCCTTCGGAGACCAGAACCTGGGATTGCTCGGTCAGGTGGCTAAACAAGTAGCCGTGGCCGTGGACAACGTGCTCCATTTCGCCAGCACGGAAGCTGCGCAGCAGTCTCTGGCTCGAGAGCGAGATCGTCTCAGCTTGGTGCTGGAGATCAACAACGCCGTCGTATCGCACCTCGAATTGAGAGCACTCCTCAAAGCGATCTCTGCCTGCCTCGGTCGTGTGATCCCACACGATTTTGCGTGGTTTTGCCTCTACGATCCCGCGACGCACCAGTTGCGGGCTCATGCGCTCGACTTCCCCGGTAATCAAGACTTTGTCGAGTCGGGAGATCCCATTCCGTTGGAAGGAACCCCGGAAGGGTTAGCGTTCACGACTCAGCAGACCGTTCATGTCAGACGTCTCAGCCTCACGGAGTTTCCTGCGGAGATTATGATACGGGCAGAGGCTGAAGGCCTGAAGTCGGGATGCGCGGTTCCACTGATCTTACATGGGCGAGCACTGGGCACGTTGAGCGTCGTCAGTATGCAGGAGGACGCGTTCACCGACGACGATGCGAAATTGTTCAGCCGGATCGGTGCGCAAATCGCGCTCGCCGCTGAGAATGCGATGGCCTATCAGGAAATTTCATCGCTGAGGGACAAGCTCGCAAAGGAAAAGCTGTACCTGGAAGAGGAAATCCAGACCGCGTACAACTTCGAGGAAATCGTTGGGGATAGCCGGGCTCTCAAGCTGGTGCTCAAAGAGGTCCAGACGGTGGCGACGACCGATTCGACGGTCCTGATCTTGGGCGAAACAGGGAGTGGGAAGGAACTCGTTGCCCGGGCGCTCCACAATCACAGCAATAGACGGGAGCGCACATTCGTCAAGCTCAATTGCGCCGCGATTCCGACGGGGCTGTTGGAAAGCGAACTCTTCGGACATGAAAAAGGCGCGTTCACCGGTGCGATCGCCACCAAGATCGGCCGGTTTGAATTAGCCGACCGTGGGACCCTGTTTCTCGACGAGGTGGGAGAAATTCCCCTGGAGCTTCAAGTGAAGCTCCTGCGCGTGCTTCAAGAACAGGAATTCGAGCGATTGGGAAGCACCAGGACCATACGCGTCAATGTCCGCATCCTTGCCGCGACCAATCGCGATCTAGATCACATGGTGGAGGAGCAGAGGTTTCGCAGCGACCTCTATTACCGACTCAAGGTCTTTCCGATCACGGTCCCTCCCCTGCGAGACCGCCAGGAAGATATTCCCTTGCTGGTCCGACACTTTGCTCAGAAATTCGCCCAACGGATGAAGAAGCGCATTGAGACGATCCCATCGGAGGCCATGAAAGCGCTCCAAGCCTATGACTGGCGCGGCAATGTGCGGGAGCTGGAGAACTTCATCGAGCGCGCGGTGATTCTTACCCAGGGCCCTGATCTGTTTGTGTCGCTCGCAGAATTAAAACGTTCGCCACACCACACCACAAATTCCCAGCCTACGACGCTTGAACAAGCTGAACGCGAACACATTCTCAAGGCGCTTCGCGAGTCGGAATGGACCATCGGTGGCCCTGCTGGCGCCGCTGCCAGGCTCGGGATGAAGCGCACGACCCTCCAATCCAAGATGCAGAAGCTCGGTATCTCTCGCCCATCGTAGGTAGCCAGTCTCATTTCCCAGCCTCGATACATGCTCTAGGCTCGCGCCGACATTTCGGCACCGTGCCGTCGAGTCGGCAGATTATTATCGGCACTTACTTTTTTCGCGACAGGCATTCCCGAACAGAACCCATTAATCCCCTTTAATGTCAATCACATCGATGACAAAAGTCTGGTGAGAGCCTGCTGGAACGCGAGTTGCCATTCAATCTCGTTATGGATGGCGTGAGGTAAACCAGTAGATCGCTGAAGGAGGCATCGATGGGAACGGCGCTGGCGGTGACACAACAGCAATCGATTGAGGCTGTGACTCGAAGCCGGGCAGGAATCATGAGTGCGGATCGTTGTCCGCGCTGCAGTGGACTCATGGTCGCTGAGTGGTGCGAGGATCTGTCGGACTACCGCGCTCAACGCTGCGTGCAATGTGGCGAGGTCATCGATCCGGTTATCCTGCAGAATCGCCGACAGTGTGGAATGACAATCGGTTTAGGCAGAAGTGAGAGTGCGCACCGCATGAAAGTTATGTGGTGAGGCGATGAGATGAGATCGAATGATCACGACCATGATATGGAGACCTGTTTCTTTTCTCCGTTAAGGTGACGCCCTGATTGACCACGGCGTCTCCCGCTGGGGTGGATAGGCCCCTCTCTACACCCCGGAGGGGCCTGTCTGCTCGGTGAGCCACGGAGAAGGGTGACGAGAATACATTGCGGTCAGCGGTGATGAGGAGGGCAACATGGATCAGATCATCGTGACGGTACTAGCCATCGGAGCGCTCTGCTGGGGCCTATGTGCCATGCGATGGAAAACGGTGACGGCACGTGTGCGCGTCGCCCAGGGCGTCTCGCTGCGTCGCGTGCGGACACATCGCTGACTGGATCGTCGAATGGAACGAGCAGATGAGGGGGAAGGCGACGGCGATGGTCCTGCACAAAGATCGCTGCGCTTTACGGCGCACGGGCTCACACAGGAGGGTTCGATCATGATGAAACACATAAGAAAAATAGGAGCGACGGCGCTTCTTCTTGTTGCCGTCCTGTCCCACCCCGGCATTACCACGGCACATGGCACAGCGAGCGGAGAAGACGACCCCTGCATGCGCCGAGTCGGGGAGCGGGTGGTCCATTTCAACGCCTATCAGCCACAATATGAGCTGAAACATCAATACTGCACGGATATTCCCCAGGAAGGCGAGACCTTCCTGGTCGTAGACCTCGTGGACCCCGCGTTGCGCAATGAGCCGGTCGGCATGAGGATCGTGAGGGGTAACGGGAACAATGAGACCGAAGGTGAGATTGTGGCAGATATTCGTCCGAGCACCCACCCAGACGGCGTGCTCCGGGGCGAAGTCCGGTTGGACGAGGGCATGTATAGGGTCATCCTTGCGACAGAGAAGCAGAATCTGATGCGGCGCCCGCAGTATCTCTTGCGGGTCCACATGACCGACTATCAGCAGTTGGTACGCACCGTGGCTGTCCCACTGCTCGGCGTGCTGCTCGCGGCCTGGCTCGGGTACAAGCTCATACGATCGACGTGGCTGCGGAAGTGGTGGGCCGTCCTCCGTTCATAGGAAACCGGGTATTCCGGCCCGCGATCAGATGGTTTACAAATGGGAGAAGGCGCAGGCGTGTCATTCTGATATCGATAGAACTAGCAAAGGGAAAAACCATGGCATCAGCAAATCGTTACGCGACATCCTGGGAGAGTTTTTGGAGTACCTCGACAGGAGCACCTGGTGAAATATTTTGGGATGCCGACCCGGCCCATGCGGCCCAAGAAGATTTAGTGCTGTTCCAAAGCCACATGGATCCACAGCTCACGATGATTGATCTGGGGTGTGGCAACGGAACGCAAACACGCTTTCTGGCGGATCATCTTGCGAAGGTGATGGGGACTGAAATTTCGCCCGCCGCCGTTGAGATTGCCCGAACGAAGCATGCCGCCCCCAACGTCTCGTACCGTGTTCTTGATGTGCTTTGTCCTGACGATGCCCAAATCCTCCACCAGGAAATTGGTGATGCCAATGTCTACATGCGGGCGGTGTTGCATCAACTGTCGTCGGCAGATCACGCGACGGCGATACAGAGTATTGAACGGCTGCTTGGGAGAAAGGGGGTATTGTGTCTTGTCGAACTGTCGTCAGCTGCTGAACCCTACTTTGCCCAACTGATCACACAGTATGGACCGCCTCCCGGCCTTACGCGGGTGTTCCAGCACCAAATTACGCCCGGCATGGTGAATGAAAACGACTTAGACGTGCTGTTTCCACCGGATCGTTTTACGCTGCTTGGTACCGGCCCGAGCCATATTCACACCGTGCATACCCTCCCGACGGGTGAAGTGGTGAAAGTACCGGCATTCTATGCCGTCCTTCGGCGATTACAGAATTAAGCGTACCGAGTGCTGTGTGATGGAGCAGCCTCTACGGATATATACGAGCGAGAGGGACGGGACATGCTGAAGATCACCGAAAATAAAAATGCAGTGCCAGTCTCCCTGTCGATCATCCTTGAAGGAAAGCTCGTAGGTCCTTGGGTAGAGGAACTCAATTCCTATTGGCGTCAGATGTCTGTGAACCAACAGAGTTGCGCTGTGATCGACTTGACCGGGGTGACGTTCATCGATGCCAACGGCAAGGCGCTGTTGACCAGGTTGTGGCAACAAGGCGCAGAACTCTGTGCGGCAGGTTGCTTGACCAGGTGTGTTGTTGAGGAGATCACAGGGCCTGGACGGCTTGATTCATCGTGCAGGGATCACAACAAGACCAACTAAGAGAGGCGAGCCCATTATGGTTATGGAACAGGCTCTGTTATTCATGCTCGTCATTGTTCCGATGCTGTTTTCGACCTTGCCGGCCATGGGCTTGCTCCCGTCTCGTGCCCACCGGTAGAATGCCCAGTTCGACGTGCGACACGAATGTTCGACGAGAGTGAGGAGTCTATCGCCATGGTTTTTTCGGGTGCTCAACCGTTCGGATATGCCGGTGCGCTGCTCGTACTGGCTGCGATAGCTTGGCTGCCTGGTTGCAAACAGGAAGCCGGGTCAGCGCCGGCGCAGCAAGTACCGCAGGTCGAGGTGATCTCCGTGGCCATGCAGACGATTCCAGACGAGCCAGAATTCATCGGGCAAGCCGAGGCTTCGCGTCCGGTGGAAATCCGTTCGCAAGTGACCGGCCTGTTGAAAGCCGTGCTGTATCCCGAAGGGCGTGACGTCAAGAAGGGCGACCGCCTGTATCAGATCGATCCCGTTCCCTTCCACGCTGCCGCAGCGATCGCGAAAGCTAAGATTGCCGAGGCTGAAGCGCGGCTGGTGCAAGCGAAACAAGACTTGGCGCGCGTCAAACCACTGCTGGCGGAGCAGGCGGTCAGCCAGAAGGATGTCGACGATGCCGTGGCTGGTGACCTGACCGCCAAAGCGCTTCTGCAAGGTGCGAAGGCAGAGTTGATCAAGGCGCAGTTCGATCTCGACAATACGCTCATTACCGCTCCCATCGACGGCCTGAGCGAGCGGAGCCGGTACTACGAAGGGCGCCTGGTCTCGGCGCAAACAGATTTGTTGACGGTGGTCCATCGCGTCGATCCCATGTATGTGGTAGTGAGTGTGCCGGAGACCTTCATCCTCAAACGGCGGCGTGATATTGAATCGAAGAAAATCACCCACCCAGGGGTCTACCAGTTACGCGGCCAGCTCACGCTCATGGATGACTCGGCCTATCCCCATGAAGGTGTCCTCGATCTCCTGGAGCCTGGCTTGCGAACAGAAACCGGCTCACGTCAAACCAGAATCACATTCCCCAATCCGCAGCGCACCCTCCTGCCGGGGCAATTCGTGAAGGTGCGATTCACCGGCGATACGAAGACGGACGCAATCCTCATTCCTCAACGCGCCGTGTTGCAAGGTCCCCAGGGTCCCTTCGTCTTTGTGGTCAACCAGGACGAGAAGATCGAAGTTCGTGGCGTAGCCGCGTCCGACTGGAAAGGGGACCAGTGGCTCATCGACAGAGGCCTGAAGCAGGGCGATCGCGTGGTGGTGAATGGGCTGATGAAGATCGGTCCCGGCGCACCGGTGAAGGCCGTACCATGGGTTGCGACGAATGCACCGGCCACGGATTCACCTTCCTCCACGCCTCAATAAGGATTATTTGTGAGGTTGCACGTCTTCATCGACCGGCCGATCCTTGCGTCGGTGGTGTCCATCATCATTGTCGTGATGGGACTCCTCGCGCTGCAGTTCCTGCCGATTGCGCAGTTTCCTGAAATCACGCCGCCGGTCGTGCAGATCGACGCGGATTATCCCGGCGCCAGCGCTGAAGTGGCGGCTGAAGCCGTCGCCAGAGCGATCGAGGTCACACTCCCTGGCATCGACAACCTGCTCTATTTCGATTCCACCAGCAGTAACGATGGGCATGTGACTATCAAGCTGACGTTTGAGATTGGCACCGATCCGGATATTGCTCAGGTCCAAACCCAGAACCGTGAAAAGCTCGCGGAACCGCAGCTGCCGACGGAAGTCATCCGGCAGGGTGTCTCCGTGAAGAAGGTGTCCCCGGACCTGGTTGCGGTTATCGTGCTGAAGTCGACCGATCCCCGACACGACGCCGTCTTTCTCTCGAACTACGCGACGCTCAGGCTGGTCGATGATCTGAAGCGCGTCAAAGGAGTCGGGGACGCGATCGTGTTCGGCCAACAGAACTACAGCATGCGGATCATTCTCAATCCCCTGCACATGGCGAAGCTGGGGCTTATCCCGAGCGACATCGCCGCTATCATTCGAGATCAGAATCGGGATTACCCAGCCGGGACCATAGGGCGAGAGCCGGCCCCGAAAGGCACCGAGCTGACGATTCCCATCATCACGAAGGGCCGGCTGACCGATGAGAAGGACTTCGAGGAGCTAATTGTTCGTGCCCTGCCGGATGGTTCCACGGTTCGGCTCAAGGACGTGGCGCGCATCGAACTGGGCGCCCAGTCGTATGCTCTTGAGGGGCGCTGGAACAGTAAACCCAACACCTTTATTTTGACCTTCCTTTCCCCAGGGGCCAATGCCCTCGATATGGTGCGCCGCACGCGCGCGCAGATGGATGAGCTGGCCAAGAACTTTCCGCCCGGTGTGTCCTATGTCATTCCCTACGACACCACGAGCTTTATCGAGGTTTCGATCAAAGAAGTGGTCAAGACCTTAGCAGAGGCCATGGTCCTGGTCGTCCTCGTGGTGTATCTGTTTCTCCAAAGTTGGCGCGCCACCATCATTCCCATTGTCGCGGTGCCGG
>JANYEF010000249.1 GCA_025363325.1 Nitrospira sp.
TAGAGCTGATCCGTATCGAACTTCATGCGATTCGGGTCACTGATCGTCTTGCCGGTTTGCAGGCAGAGCATCAGCTCGTGCGGGCGGAAATCTTCTTTCTTGAGGTAGTGGCAATCGTTGGTGCCGACCAGCGGGATATCCATTCTCTTGGCGATCTCGAGTAGACCGCTATTCGCGATTCGCTGGTGGTCCAACCCATTCGACTGCACCTCAAGGTAGAAGTGTTCCTTCCCAAAGATTTCTTGAAACTCTCCAGCCACAGCCATGGCGCCATCCATGTCCTTCTGGCCAATAAGGTACGGGATCTCGCCGCTCAAGCAGCCGGAGAGGGCAATCAACCCCTCATGGTGCTCTTTTAGAATTTCTTTATCCATTCGTGGTTTATAGTAGAATCCTTCAAGGTATGCTTTGCTGACTAGCTTAATCAGATTTTGGTAGCCGGTCAGATTTCGAGCCAGGAGGATCAGGTGATAGTAGTCGTTGTTCGCGAGGCCACTGTCTTTGGCCGCTAAGCGACTGCCAGGCGCCATGTAGGCTTCACAACCGATGATGGGTTTGATGCCTGCATCTTTGGCTTTGCGGTAGAACTCGATGGCCCCGAACATGTTGCCATGGTCGGTCATGGCCACGGCAGGTTGACCAAAAGCTTTGATCTGTTGGACCAGCGGCTCGATTTGATTCGCGCCGTCGAGCAGACTGAACTGGGTGTGGAGATGAAGGTGCACGAAGGACGAAGCCATGGCCGGATTCTAGGAGTGCGGGGAAGGGGAAGTCAAACGCACGAAAGGGAGCGGCAGCCCGCATTGTTTATGACGGTTCGTCGCGAAATGGCGAAGTGGCGCGTGACGTGCGTGCGCTGTCCTTGCCGGCTGTGCTTTTCCCGCCCGTCTCGCTTGACGCAGACATCGGCGCTTGCAGGAGAAGCGCTCATGAATCAAGCGGATTAGAGCTTCTTCATGGTCGCTTCATCATCGGTTCATGCTCAGTCATTACACTCGCATACAGCGAGAAGAGATTGCAGAGGATGGGACCTGAAACCGCCTGGCGCAACTGAATGTAACCGTTCCGTCGGCCCACGCAGCTGAGGAATGTTCACGGAAGAAAGAACGGCATGATATCCGCGGTCTCGATTGATTCCGTATATGATCGATCGGCAAAAAGTATCGCAGGTGAGCGAAACTGTTTCCTGGAATCCGACGATATTCTGCTGACTCGCGACGGAGTGACCGGCCAATCGAGAGGTGTCATAATAGCGTCGATCAAGGTATGCGCTCAGTTAAGGTCGAATCGTTGTCCTTGAGGGTCACTCAGAAGATAGGAACAGGGGAGTCCATGCGAATACTGCTGGTTGAAGACGATCTGGACCTCGCTCAGTTCATCCGCAAAGGGTTGAAGGAAGAGCAGTATGCGGTGGACTTTGCAGCCGATGGTGAAGAAGGACTGGAGTTGGCTTTGGGGAATCCTTATGATCTCTTAATCCTCGACATCATGTTACCCAAACTCGATGGCCTCACGCTCTGCCGCCGTGTCCGGGCCAAGGGAAACGTGACTCCGGTGTTGCTGTTGACAGCGCACAACACCGTGGAGGCCAAGGTGTCCGGTTTCGATACCGGCGCGGACCAATTTCTGACGAAGCCTTTCGCCTTCGCGGAGCTGCTGGCTCGAATCCGAGCCCTGTTGCGCCGAGGAGGTCCGCAGCAATTGATCCATCTGAAAGCAGCCGACCTGGAGCTGGATCCGGCTTCTCACCGTGTCTGGCGGGCTGGGCAAGAAATCGCGCTTACCAATAAAGAGTATGCCCTGCTTGAGTTCCTCTTGCGAAACAAGAATCGGGTATTGACGCGAACGGCGATCATTGAACACGTGTGGGACATCAGTTATGACCCCATGACGAACATCGTGGATGCCCATATTCGGGCCCTGCGCGCGAAGATTGATCGAGACTTCCCCCCCCCGCTGATCGCCACGGTGCGCGGCGCGGGGTACATGCTGGAAGAGCCGGAACCGGTCGCATGAAGTCCTTGCGTGGTTTGATCAGCCAATCCGCACTCATGCTAATGGCAGGACTCCTCCTGGTCTTTTCCGTTCTGGTGTACGTCGGGGGCGACGCCTTGTTGAGCCGCTTTGTGGATAGCCGGCTGTTAGCGTTGGCGGAGACGCTGGCCAAGATCTTTGAGCAGCACCCCAACATCATCGAGAGTTCTGGTGAGGATTATGCGTTTGCGGGAGAGGTGAGCAGAGGCAAGAAGGAACAGCACGAACTGCAGGATGTCACCCATTCTCTTCGGGTCTTCTCGCCGGATGGTCGGCTCGTCTGGAAAGCTCCCAACACGGTGGCACAACAGCCGGTTACCGATCACGTGCTCGAACAAGTCCGCCTTGGGAACACCGTGTTTGAAACCGTTGAGTCGGCCGATGGTAAGCCTGTTCGACATCTGTTCATTTCTATCCCACGGCAGGGTCAGGTGCGGTACATTCTGCAGGCTGAAACATCCCTGCTCCTGTACCGAGAGACGCTCAAGGGCCTTGTCATCCTACTCACCATTGGATCCGGAACCATTCTTCTCGGCGCCTGGGTAGGCAGCGGATGGCTGGCCAAGAAGGTGCTGGCGCCGATTGGGGTGTTGAGTACTGGCGCGGAAACGATCTCTGAAGCCGACCTGGGGAAACGATTAACTCTGGATTCGCCCTATCAGGAGTTTCTTCGGCTGACCCGGTCTTTTAACTCCGTGATGGACCGGTTCCAACGGAGCGTTGAAAGTCAACGGCGATTCGTCGACCACGCCGCTCACGAGTTGCGAACGCCCTTGACTGTGTTGCAGGGTAACTTGGAGGTCGCGCTCCTCAAAGCGAGGACCTCTGAGGAATATCGCGAAACGCTCATCAACAATCTTGCGCAAGTGGGACGACTCATCACCCTGACACGCTCCCTGTTGACGCTCGCGAAATTCACGAGCGACAAGCCTCCCGTACAACTCGTGCCGCTTGCCTTGGAACCCTTGCTTCAAGATCTGGTGGAAGAATTGCTCATCCTTTTCGATGAACGCCAAATCAAACTGTCGTTGGAATTCCAATCGGTCCCACCCATCCTCGGCGATGCGCAGTGGCTCAAACAAGCGCTGATGAATCTACTCGACAACGCGCTTCGCTACACGCCGTCTGGAGGAGCCGTGACCGTCCGCTTGCAGGCGGTCGTGGACGGGGTCGCTGTGGCTGTCGAGGATACGGGCCATGGGATCGAGCCGGAACATCTTCCACACCTCTTCGAGCGATTTTATCGGACCGATTGGGCACGGGCGAAGGATTCCGGTGGTACCGGACTTGGGCTGCCCATCGTCAAGGAAATCGTGGAAGCCCACGGTGGATCGATTTCGGTCATAAGCCAAGTCGACAAGGGCTCGGTCTTTACCCTGCGTTTGCCGATTCCAACTCACCGCACGGTTCCTGCCTAGCGCGCAAGGACTCCGAATCCCCTACGCTCTTTCATCTTCTTATTGTTACCCAGGGCGCCGAATCAGATCGCTAGATGCGATCGCAGACCGCGTGTGTCTGTGTCCAAGACGCTTAAGGAGGATGAAGGATTCTTCATGATCCATTCACGATCCGTTCATCTTGGTGAGTTATCTTATCTTCGAGGGAAAGCCTCAAGACAGACACAAAGAGTCACCCTCTTTTAGTAGTCGGAGAACTAGCGTTCAACCTTACATCGATGGAGGGCTTTATGAGCAAGATACATCAGTCTATTGCAGCGTTGGTACTCGCACTCGTTGGCCTGGTGGGCTGTGACTCCGAACCGCGAGCAGTCAGGGATGCGAATCCAGCCCGTGTGGCGGAGATGAAGCAGACCCTTCGCGATCTCTGGGTCGGGCACATCTTTTGGGTTCGGCACGTTGTGTCGAACATCGCGACAAACGATCCGGAGGAGCGGGATGCCGCCGAGAAGGAAGTCGTGGCCAATACCAAACAGATCGCAAGCACAATGACGCCGTTTTACGGTGAAGTCGCGTCGCAGAAACTCTTCAGCCTGCTGGATATGAACATTGGCGCAGTTAGAGAATACTCGGAAGCCACTGTCGCGGGGAATAAGCGGCAGCAGGATGCCGCGCTTGCCCACTTGGCGTCCAATGCCGACGACATCGCCGTATTCCTCAATGGAGTCAATCCCTATCTGCCGAAAGATACCGTTCGGGGTCTGATCGCGGCGCATGGAGCCCACCATGTCCTACAAATCAACCAGTACAAGGGAAAGGAATATGCGCACCTAGGGGCAACCTGGCCGATGATGCGGCAACACGTCTATGTCATTGCGGATACTCTGACGGCGGCGTTGGTGAAACAGTTTCCGAGCAAGTTTTCATGACTGGCGAGTGACGTCGTCGCTTGCGTCTATTCCAAGGGAAGGACACAGAGCGGTATGCAGCCTCGCTTGAGGCCGCCGATGCACAGTACCCGCGGCTCCTGATGAGCCACGGCACCGTTTATATGAAGGGAGTAGTCATGCGATTCAGATTATCTATTATCCCGGCAGTTACCCTACTGGTCATGAGCATCGGGCTCTTCTGCGGAGCCGAGGCAAAGACCATCGAAGCGGGCCATGCGACCGTGAGCTGGAAAGGAAAAGGCGTGATCGAGGATCTGGGGGATGGGAACAGAGCCTTTAGCGGCACTATTACCGGGACCATCCTCGTGAAGCATCTTCCCGATGGCTCAGCACCTGCGCAGATCCATGCGGGCAAAATAGATTGTCAGGCGGTTATTCATATCAGTGAGAACACAGAGGAACGGCAGACTGCCCTCTGCATCGTGAGAGTCCATAAAGGCAAGGACCTCGCGTACGGAGAGATACGATGTGTTGGGAAGAAAGACGAATGCAAAGGCGAGTTTACGTTCCTCTGGGGAAAGGGTGGATTCAAGGGTATTACAGGGACGACGCCGTTCGTCGGCGGTATCTATATTGAACAACAGAAAGAGGGACGGATTTACGGAAATGCACATTGGCAGGAGATGACCTATTCACTGCCGTAGGGGTTCAAGTCTTGCCACGGTGAGAAGGGCATCACGGCAGAGCGATTGTCCATGTCGGGTCATGTCATGGTCACCGACGCAAAGGAGATGGGACATCATGCGCACCCACACAAGAATCAAACGTTTGCCTAGTACAGCGGGCACGACAAGCTCCACATCAATGGACGTCACAGGTCGATCCTCCCGCGTGGTGGTACTGCAAGTATTCAGCGAACCACACCTCGCGCAACTAGAGATTGAAGCGAGTGATGCCAAGCGCGGCCTGTGGCAAGACCCAAAGCCGATCCCGTTATGGGTGTTTCGCAAGCGGCAACGTGGGCTGCCGGTGAGTCGGGATGAGATGTCTTGCTTCCCGATTGTGCAGGCTCCTCGCGAGGGCGTCCAATGACCTTCACGGCCGGAGCCACTGGAGTTAGCGACCTTGCCCGTCGCCGGCAACATACGTAGCGGCAAGTACCATCTGCCCCACTGCTCAGGCTATAGCAGGGCAACTTGAACAATCACGTAGAGTTTGGGAACGAGGCCGAAGCAGAAGCGGCGGGGTATCGATGGACAGAGAATTGTCCCTAGAGACAGGTATTGTCATGGTTGATCCTTGAAAAGGATCGTGGCCGAAGTCAGAGGACGACTTTCGGAAGCTGATTGAATCGATCAAGCTGAATTGCAAGCGGAGAAGATCCCCATTCCCTGACTGTGTAACTCCCAGTCATTCAGAGTTGATGAAGAAATCTTCATGATCCGTTCATGGATCGATCATGTGACGGGGCTAGAGTGACACCAACGGCTGAGGACACAGTGACGTTCTGAAGCCAATCGCACATCGCGTCGAACCAATAGCCGGGAGGCTGAATCATGGGACGGAGAATGGAGCCAACAGAGCCGGGTGTGGTGGAACGATGACACAGAACGGTAGTGGGCATGCCATTCAGTCTCTTCCCGCGAGCGAGCAGCTCTCGACGAGATCCTGCGCTCGTTGCGCGGGCCTGCTCGTGAACGAGTGGTACTACGACTTGGATAACACCGGCGAGTACAACACCGAGACCTTCCGTTGCGTGCAATGCGGGCACCGTGTCGATCCCGTCATCTTGCAAAACCAAATCCGGCCACCGGTCGAAAGCCAACCAGTACGGCCGGCGCAGCCAAGGTACTCCACAAGGGCAGGCATCTTGAACGAACTCACATGAGCCACAACAACGGGCATAGAAGGAATAGGTACGGGACGTCGTGAAAGGAGGATGAAATGAAGAATGGAGCTGAACGCGGGAATGTGTGGTCGATTGTCCTGGCAGGCGGTGACGGGGTGCGAACCAAGGAATTCATTCGGCGTTGGCTTGGCCACGAGAAACCGAAGCAATACTGTACCTTTGTCGGTTCTCGCTCCATGTTCCAGCACACGCTCGATCGTGCAGCCAAACTGACTCCCTGGGAACGCGTGGTCGTGGTCGCCGCCCGGCACCATCAAGATGAAGTCTGGCCCCAGCTCGATGGAAGGCCCGCGGGCATGGTGCTGTTCCAGCCAAAGAACGTCGACACCGCGGCCGGCATTTTTCTGCCCCTCACGTGCATCCTTGCGCGCGATCCAGAGGCGACTGTCGTGATCTATCCATCGGATCATTTCATCTCTCCGGAAGGTTCATTTCTGTCGGCCGTGGATCAGGCGGTGCGGGGAAGCACCGGGCTGGGAGGTCGGCCGGTCTTACTGGCAGCGAGACCGGACGGCCCGGAACTGGAGTACGGGTGGGTCAAGCCGGGACGATCTTTAGAACGTACAGGGAAGGCATCCATCCAGGCAGTGGAGACGTTCCTTGAAAAACCAGACGAGGCCACTGCTCGTGAAGCCTGGGCCACCGGCAGCCTCTGGAATACGATGGTACTTGCAGCCAAAGGAAAAGAACTCTGGAGCTTGGGATGGAAGTGTTTTTCCGAGATGATGTCACTCTTCGAACGGCTGAAGAAGGCGATCAATACCACCGAAGAACTGAGGGTCCTCTACGCGATCTATGAAGCCATGCCGCGTCGAAACTTCTCCTCGCACTTGCTCCAGTGCGCGCCGGAGCGGCTCGCAGTCATGGAAATGAAGGATGTCCTCTGGAGTGACTGGGGTAACCCCGCGCGGATCGCAGGCACGCTGGACAAAATCGGCAAGCCGATGGCCTTTGCAGAAGAACCACTCCCTTTCCTTTATCAGGGGTGATGGACTGATCGATACGCTCCTATAACGGAGAAAGATGAAACTATGAGCGTACTCGTGATTGGCGGGACTGGGATGGTTGGCGG
>JANYEF010000221.1 GCA_025363325.1 Nitrospira sp.
GGTGAATCTCCATCGTCTCGCGATTGTACCGTTGGCCCTTGCAGACCTCACAGGTCACGTAGACATCCGGCAGAAAATGCATCTCGATCTTGATCAACCCATCGCCCTGGCAGGCCTCACAGCGACCGCCCTTTACATTGAAACTATAGCGGCCGGGCTTGTAACCACGAACGCGGGACTCGGGCAGATTGGAGTAGAGGTCACGGATAAAACCGAACAGGCCGGTATAGGTTGCCGGATTCGAGCGCGGAGTCCGGCCGATAGGGGACTGGTCGATGTCGATCACTTTATCCAGCGCATCGGCACCGAGAAGTTCTTTACACCCATCCAGCAGTGGCACCTTCCGGCTCGCCCTCTTTCTCCCTTCCTCGTGATGCGTGATGCGTGATGGGTGATGAGTAGGAGGCCGATCGCTAATCGCTGATGGCTGCTTTCCAAGCAACTGAGTAAGCGAATGGAAGAGGACTTCCAGCACCAGCGTACTCTTTCCGGACCCCGACACGCCGGTCACACAGGTGAGCAGTCCGAGCGGAATCTTGGCGGTCATCCCCTTGAGATTGTGTTTCGTGGCCCCCACGATGGACAACAGCCCCTTGGCCTTGCGTTCGCGGCGAGGCAGGCTGACCATTTGTGTGCCGCGGAGATACTGGCCCGTCAGCGAGTCGAGATTCCCCATGACGTCAGTCGGCGTGCCTTGGGCAATGACCTGGCCTCCGTGCGTCCCGGCGCCCGGTCCCATATCCAGCAGATGGTCCGCTGCCATCATGGTTTCTGCGTCGTGCTCGACCACCACGACTGTGTTGCCCAGGTCGCGCAGGCGCAGCAGGGTCTGGAGCAAGCGCCGATTATCGCGCTGATGGAGGCCGATCGACGGCTCGTCGAGGATGTAGAGGACGCCGACAAGGCCGGAACCGATTTGCGTGGCAAGCCTGATACGTTGGCCTTCTCCACCGGACAACGTGGCGGCCGCCCGATCCAACGTCAGATAATCCAGACCGACGTTGACGAGAAACCCGAGCCGTTCCTGAATCTCTTTCAAGATGCGATGGGCAATCACCAGTTCGCGCTCGGTGAATTTCAATGAACCGAAGTAGTCGGCGGCCGCACGCACGGAAAGATGCGTCACCTCCGCGATCGATTGTTTGGCCAACTTGACGGACAGGCTTTCAGGCCGCAGCCGCGCGCCCTTGCAGACCTCGCAGGATTCAAGCAACGTGAAGTCTTCATCGCCAGGACAGCCAGGCGCCATGGCGTAGCCAATGCCGTCGCAGGCCGGGCAGGCTCCATGCGGGCTGTTGAACGAAAACACGCGCGGCGTGATCTCGGGATAACTAACACCGCAGCGGATGCAGGCGAGTTTCTCGCTATAGAGTGACACTTTCCCGTTGTCCGTGAGCACCCCGACCAGCCCACCGGCGAGTTTCAGCGAGGTCTCCACCGAATCGGCCAGCCGTCGCGTCAACGCCTCGCCTTGCTTCATCACTAGCCGATCGACCACGATTTCGATCGTGTGTTTCTTCTGTTTATCGAGCGTGATGTCCTCGCCCAAGTCAACCAGCTGACCATCGACCCTGGCCCGGACGTAACCGGCCCGGCGCATGTCGAGGAGTTCTTTTCGATACTCTCCCTTCCTGCCGCGGACGATCGGGGCCAATAGCTGAAACTTGCTCCCCTCCGGCAGCAGACCAATGGCATCGACCATCTGTTGCACCGTCTGCGCGGTAATTTCATCACCGCACTGAAAGCAGGAGGGGCGCCCGACCCTGGCAAATAGGAGACGGAGATAGTCGTAAATTTCCGTCACCGTGCCGACCGTGGACCGGGGGTTGTGGCTGGTGCTCTTTTGCTCGATGGAAATGGCGGGCGAGAGCCCTTCGATCGAATCGACGTCGGGCTTGCCCATCTGTTCGAGGAATTGACGGGCATAGGCTGAGAGCGACTCGACGTATCGTCGTTGCCCTTCGGCATAGATCGTGTCGAAGGCCAGCGACGACTTGCCCGACCCGCTCAGCCCCGTGATCACGACGAGCTGAGCGCGCGGGATCGTCACGTCGATGTTTTTGAGATTGTGCTCCCGCGCTCCTTTAATGACGATCGAGTTATGCATCAGGGGCGGGATTATAGCATGCGGACCTGGTCGCCTTGACAAACCCGGAAGGCAGATGCTACCACGCTCTCATGGTGCATGTGGATACGCCACCCGTTCATAAGGGGACTGATTCCCCAGAGACCCCGCTCGCCGTATCGACCTGGTCCGGGAAGCCTCGCGAGGATGCCGTTCAGCGGATGTTCACCGCCATTGCGGGGGTCTATGACCTGAACAACACGCTCCTGAGTTTTGGGCTGCACTACCGGTGGAAGAAAATTACTGCCTCTTATGTGCCCGTCACCACGGGAGGCCGGGCACTCGACGTTGGCTCCGGCACAGCCGATCTCGCGCTCTTGATCGAACCGCGCATGGGCACCAACGGTCGCGTCATTGCCTCCGACCTGAACCACGCCATGCTTGTCGAGGGGTTGAAGAAGGTCATCGGGCGGGGCCTGGGACAGCGGATCACCTGTCTCGAAGCCAACGCTGAGCATATGGGATTTCCCAATGGGACCTTCCATGCCGTCACCACGGGGTTTTGCATGAGAAATGTCGGCGACCTTCGGCAAGCGGTCACGGACATTCACCGAATTTTACAGCCAGGTGGGCGGTTTGTGTGCCTGGAGTTTTCCCGGCCCGTCTTCGGATGGCTACGGGCGCTGTACGATTGGTATTCGTTCCGGCTTCTTCCCTGGATTGGCACGAAAGTGGCGCATGACACGACCGGCGTTTACGAATATCTCCCTGCCTCCATTCGGAACTTTCCGGATCAGGAACGATTCAAACAGATGCTCCTCGACGCAGGCTTTCGTCAGGTCACGTATCGCAACCTGACAGGCGGGATCGTGGCGATACATGTAGCAACGAAGTGAAGTGCTGAGTTCTGAGTCTTGAGTTCTAAGTTGTTTGGAGCTTAGAACTTAGAACTCAGAGCTATGAACTCAGAACACTATGGATTCTATTCTCTACGTCTTCCTCCCCTGCAAGAAGGTCTACCCCATTGGTGTGACCTATCTCGCTGATTTTATTCATCGGCGTAAGCCAGAGGTGCGGCAGCGGATCCTCGATCTCTCTCTCTTTCCAGACGCCCAACGGATCAGTGCGGTTCGCGATGCCGCCACCGAGTTCAAGCCGGACCTCGTCTGTTTCTCCTGGCGCGATATCCAGATCTTTTCCCCGCATGAGGGAGACTCCTCGCTGGAACATGCGTTTAACTTCTACTTTGCGAGCAACCCACTCAAGCGGGTCGTCGCCTCGTTTGCGGGGCTGCAACAGCTCTACCGCTACTACAGTCATATCCGTGCGGCACTCTCCTACCCCTGGTTGATCGCAAAGGAGTTCCCGAAGGCGCAGATCATGATCGGCGGCGGGGCCTTCACCGCGTTTGCCGATCAGCTGATCCTGAAACTCCCTGAAGGCACTGTCGGGATTCTTGGGGAAGGTGAAGACGCCATTCTCAAGGTGATTGAAGGCCAGTCGTTGGAGCACGAGCGCTACATCCTCCGGGAGGGGAAGACCATTCGAAAAGGCCAGCAGGGCGCGCCGGCCCTCCTCGATGCGCTCACTGTCGACTTACCCTACCTGACTTCGATTTTTCCGCAATATCGGGAGTATCTGGGTGAGTCCATCGGGGTCCAGTCGAAGCGAGGCTGCCCCTACGACTGTGCCTTTTGTCTCTACCCTTAC
>JANYEF010000293.1 GCA_025363325.1 Nitrospira sp.
GAGCCGCCTCAACGGGGGGAGCGCCGCGTGGAGGTGGAGTTCGATGCGGAACCGTCGGTGGCCATCGGGTTTCACAAGCCGGCGTTGGGCCATCCCGATGATTATGTCTTTGACGTGATCGACGCGGTGCTGAGCGACGGACTCACGTCCCGGCTCTATACGAACCTGGTCCGCGAGCAACGGATCGCCGCATCGGTGAGCTCCGATTCGAATTATCCAGGGGTCCGTTCCCCGAATCTGTTCGTGCTCAATGCCACTCCACTCGCGCCCCATACGACGGCAGAAGTCGAGTCGGCCATCTATGCCGAACTCGAACGGCTCAAGACCGAGCCGGTCTCTGCCAAGGAGCTCGAGAAAGTGTTGAATAACCTCGATGCCGACTTGGTGCGGGCTCTCCGATCCAACGGAGGGCTTGCGTCTCAATTGGCGCTCTATCAGACGGTGGCGGGAGACTGGCGCTATGCGTTAAAAGCGCGGGACAAGATTGCCGCAGTGACGACGGCGGATATCCAGCGTGTGGCCGCTGAGTATTTCATGAAGTCTAACCGAACAGTGGCCACGTTGGTGAAGAAGGTCGGCGAGAAGAACGTCGCGACGGCGCCGCTGCACGAGGTGGCGCGATGAGGGGCGTGAAACGTGAAACGCGAAACGTGAAGCGATGGGGTTTCGTGCTGTGCTCGATGATCATAGCCCTCACCGTTCCGATGCTGGCCGCCTGCGCTGGGGATCTTGCGCTGGGCGATCCGCGCCAGATGACGTTTAAGCCGGTTGAGTTCATCCCGCCCGAACCGGATCGCGTGGTGCTCGAGAACGGGATAGTCGTGTATCTCCTTCAGGACCATGAGCTGCCCTTGATCAGCATGACCGCGACCATGCGAACGGGCAGCTGGCTCGATCCGGCAGATAAGATTGGTCTGGCTTCGTTGACCGGCTCTATTATGCGGACAGGCGGGGGCGGCGGTTTGTCGTCCGAGCAGGTGGACGAAGAACTTGAGCAGTTCGCCGGGGATGTGGGCATCTCGATCGGACGGCAATCCGCTTCCGCATCGCTCGATGTGCTCAGCAAGGACCTGAAGCGGGGGCTCCAGATTTTCGCGGGACTCATTCGGACACCCGCCTTTGAGCCGGCGCGGGTTGAACTGGCCAAGCTGCAGGCCATCGAAGGGATTCGCCGCAGGCAAGATAATCCCGGTTCGATCGTCGGCCGCGAGTTCGTGAAGCTCCTGTACGGAGCGGACCACCCGACGGCGCGTGAAAGCAGCATCGAGTCCATCACCCGCATCACCAGAGACGATCTGATCGCCTTTCACCGGAAGACCGTTCATCCGAACGGCATGATGCTGGGGGTGACGGGAGATTTCGACAAGTCCGCGATGCTGACCCTGCTGCGTGAAGTATTTGGCGATTGGAAGAAAGGCGAGGTTCCGGTGCTGACGATCGCCGACGTGCCCCAGAGCCCGACGGCGAAGCCCGTCGTACGGTTCGTGAACAAAGATACCTCGCAAACGCATCTCCGCCTCGGTCATCTGTCGATCAAAGAAAACGATCCGGACTATGTCGCCTTAGCGATTGCGAACGACATCCTGGGGGGCAGTTCCTTTCGCAGCCGTCTCTTCAACGACGTGCGAACAAAGCGGGGCTTGGCCTACTCGGTCGGTAGCCGGTTGAACACCGGGGTGCACGATCAAGGCGTCTGGCTGATGCGCGCAGAGACCAAGCTGCCATCGACGCAAGAGGTCATCACTCGGTTTGTCGCGAACATGGAACGGATGCGAACCGAGTTGGTGACGGACACCGAGCTGGCAGAAGCGAAAGAGGCCTATGTGAACTCGTTTGTGTTCTCTTTCGCCAGTTCGTCGGCGATCGTGGGGCGGTTGATCGAGCTGGAACACGATGGGCTTCCCAAGGATTTTCTCCAGCAATTGAGGGCCCGCGTGATCGCATTGACGAAAGAGGAAATCCTGGCGGCGGCAAAGAAACATTTCCACCCCGAGCGATTGACCATTGTCGCCGTCGGGGCCGGCGAGGCCCTGCCGAAGTTGCTGTCGGGATTTGGGGATGTGAAGGAAATAAAGTTAGCTCCTGAGAGCTGAGATGAGAGAGGGTGTGGCAGGGCACATCGCTTCCTCGCCTCCCGCGGCACCCATCCTCGGCGCTTCAGAGTGGAAGCCTTCTGGTATTCCCGTCGCCGTGGTCTGGCGACCACGGGGCGGTGGTCAGTACCAGCTTTCCCTCTCTGGACGCCGGGCGGGGCCCCGCCACTCCGGCGAAGTCAGCGATGAATCCTGCCACACCCTCCTGTGGAGAAATCGATGCGGTTTGATTATTGCCGAGGCTGGAAGGACCAGAATCTATCACTACCAGAAGGAATTGTTTGCCCACCCAACCTTGAACACCCGTCTCCACCCGCCGTAGTTGAAGTGCTTTTTGTTGGATGGAATCCACCTGGCGATAAACATTTCTGGAATAGCAAGGAAGATAATCTTTACCAAGACCTTTCGTGGGTATTTCAGCAGCTTGGGTGGTTAGAAGGCGGCGATCTTTGGCAGGTCTTTCGTGAGAGAAACATTTACTTGGTTCATGCCGTCAAGTGCTGGCAACGAGCTAAGTTTCTATGGAACATTCCACGTCTTGTTGACACATGTGCGAAAAACTTGCTCGTCAAGGACATCGAGGACCTAAGCCCCAAGACGACCTGTGCGTTAGGAAAATTGCCTCACAAGGCGTTGAGTTCGATTTGGCCGTCCGAGATTCCAAGAGAGTTGCGTTATGGGAAAGGCTGGTGCGAGACCGTGCACGGGAGAAAAGTTATCATCACCGCATTCCCAAACTGGCACTGGAACAAGGCAGAGAAGAAAACAAACCGTGAGTGCACCGCCCTCGCACTAAAGCGGTGGGTTTCATAAACTTCCCATGAACTCAAATCTTGAAATTCGGTTGGAGAGAGCGAGGTCGTGGCTAATACTTGCCGATTCGCTCACCAAACGTCTTGAAACCATGGAGCGGCGCGTCAGCCCTGGAGTCGGTGAGGCTCGGGAACATGAACAGTTTATCTTTTATTGGATCGCATTCAATTGTTTATATGGAAGAAGTCCATACGACACTCGAATGGCCGATGAACGGAGAACGAAACAGAAAGGCTCGGAAGGAGCGGACCCGGAGCTAGAAAGCTTCCTCAAGAAAGTCAAGACCATGACTCATCACGATTGGGAAAAGCGAACCTTAAATGGGGCTATTACAAGATGTGGAGATATAGGCAAGACAGTTATCTTGGACCATTTTCTGGACCATCGTTATTGGGAGAAGAAACTATATCTTGATGACGTGAAGCAGAGATGCAAAGAAGAGTGGGAACAAGTAAAAGAAGAACTTGCCGCCAGCAAGAATGATAGGTTTTTGAAGTATTCACTTCGTCGCCTTAAGGTGCTGCGTAATCAGATAATGCATGGAAGCGTCACTTATGGCGGCAAGTCTAAAGGACTGGAATCTTTGCTGCCGGGGTTAGAGCTGATCAGTATCCTAGTCCCTGCTTTCTACGATTTAACAAAGGATTATGGGCACTGCATAGATGAATGGGACGCTGCTCCCTATCCCAGAAGGCTTTACCCTGGTCATCCCTGGCAGCCCACCATTACGGTAAGAAAGTAAGACGAGAATGGGGAAAGGTTTCTCTGTTACCATCGGTCAGGGCAGCAATCTGGAGTGGATGCGCAGGTGATTGCGAATGCGACGAGTCGTATGAAAGGAGGTCGTCATGGTTACCTATCTGATGCTGCTCAACTGGACGGATCAGGGAATCAAGAATGTGAAGGATTCGCCGAAGCGGCTGGATGGAGTGAAGAAGCTCGCGAAGGACTTGGGTGGCGAGGTCAAATCCTTCTACATGACGCTGGGGGCGTATGATCTGGTGCTCATCGTTGACATGCCGAACAACGACAAGCTGGCGAGTTTCGGCCTCAAGTTGGGATCGCTCGGCAATGTGCGGTCCACGACTCTCAGAGCCTACTCCGAGGATGACTATCGCCGCATCATTAGCGGCCTAAGCTAAGATGGATGGGCGCGGCACACAATCATATTAGGCAAGCGGCTAGGGGCTAGGGGCAAGAGGCTATAGGCTGTAGGTGAAGACTTTTTTATCCCTCGCCACCTGCTTCGTGTCCCTCGCCTGAAGGGTTTCTTATGCCCTTAGAAGACGACTTCTGTGACATTATCAAGAAGGCCCGCATCGGACAGGCATGGTCCGTGGAGGATGTGGCGCGTGTCACCGGCCTTCCGGGGGCCGATATCACCGCACTCGAACGAGGCGATCAGCCGCGCGATCGGGCAGAAGTGCGCGCCCTCGCTACCACGTTAGGGCTCCGTCTCGGTCCGTTGGAACAGATCGTCCTAGAGAAGTGGGTTCCTCAACCGATTCCCTCGATCCCGGGGATCGAAACGATACAGGGCGACATCAACGGCTATGCGGTCAACGGCTATATCGTGCACGATTCCGGCGAGGCGCTCCTCGTTGATACGGCGTACAACGCTCCGGCCATGATCGCCTGGCTCGATTCCCATCGACTCCGGCTGACCGGCATCTGTCTGACGCATGGGCATGCGGACCACGCCGAAGGGATTCAGCAGCTCCTGGCACGATGGCAAGTTCCGGTCTACCTGGGGGCTGACGATGTCAGCCTCCTGCATTGGAAGCCCTCGGAGGATCGTCTCATTGCGCCACACGACGGACGTGCCATCTCGGTCGGGCGCTTGCGCGTACAGTGCCTGGCGACGCCGGGCCATACCCCTGGCGGGATTTGCTATCGAGTGGATGCCGAGTCACAGCGCGTCTGTTTCGTCGGCGATACGTTGTTTGCAGGATCCATTGGACGCTCGAACCCCAGTACGCTGTATCAGGCCCATCTGGGGTCGGTCCGGACCCACGTACTCGGGTTGCCACCTGAGTATCGGTTGTTGCCGGGTCACGGACCGGCCACGACGGTTCGCGAAGAACACGACCATAACCCCTTCGCCTCGGACAATTGAAGAAGGTTGCCATGAATCTCGACCAGCGGAACGACGACCAACCGATTCGTGGCGGAGAGCTGCCGATTGTGGCAGGACCGTCTGAGGACCTGAGCGATCGCTCCGCGGGCGACGAATTCGAGGAGGCGCCCTTCTCGAAATGGATTCTGCCCATCAGCCTTTTTGTCGCGACGATCTTTACGACACTGTGGGCCGGCGCCTATCAGGCCTACAGCGGACCGATCCATGGACCCGTGAACTTTCTGCTCGAACACCCCGAGACGCTCTGGCGCGGGATTCCCTTCGCTGCCACGCTGCTGATCATTCTGGTAACCCATGAGTGCGGACACTATGTGCTCTCCCGCATCCATGGCGTACCGGCGTCGCTGCCGCTGTTCATTCCGGGCCCTCCGTATTTCATCGGCACATTCGGGGCGATCATCCGCCTGCGCGGGCCGATCTTGAATCGGCGCGCGCTGTTCGACATCGGCGTGTCTGGTCCGCTTGCCGGCTTCATCGCTGCGGTGGTGGCACTGATCATCGGTCTGAACCTGTCAACAGTCGTGGATCGGACGGCGACCCACGGATTGCAGTTGGGCGAACCGTTGCTCTTGCAGTTCATCTCCTGGTTGGTCGTCGGATCCCTCCCTCCTCAGGCCGACATCGTCTTGCACCCCATCGGTTTCGCAGCCTGGTTCGGCCTGTTTGTGACGTCACTGAATCTCATTCCCATTGGCCAACTCGATGGCGGACATGTGGCGTACGCCCTGTGGGGCAAACACCAACGCACGATAGCGTTTATCATGCTGCCGATCCTCATTGTGCTGGGATACGTGGGCTGGCCCGGCTGGTGGCTCTGGGCCTTCATGGCCGGACTATGGGGTTTCGGGCATCCCCCGGTGCGTGACTCTCACGTGCCACTGGGCAGAGGGCGGGTACTTGTCGGATGGATTGCACTTGCCGTGTTTGTGCTGACCTTTGCTCCTGTTCCTTTCTCCTTCCACTAACAAGCTGCTCAAACAGTCCGCCAGCTTCGTTCTCGCATCGTTCAGACCCTCAACGTACCCCTGAGGGTACGCCTCGGGTCCTCACTCGCTGCGGCCTTGCTGGACGGTCTGTTTGAGCAGCTTGCAATCGGACTTCATACAGTGCCTGGATCAATGAAGAGATTT
>JANYEF010000297.1 GCA_025363325.1 Nitrospira sp.
TTGTCTGGTTTTTTGGTTGAACGAACCGAACCAGAAGGACCAAATCAACCAGATAAACAAAACAAACCAGATAGACCAGACAGACCGGGCTAGGAGAAGTTTTGCGGTAGCGCCACCTGAATCTGGTTTCCTTCGATCCGAACGGGACAGCAGGCGATGGTGATGTCCGGATTCTCCGGTCGTTCGCCGGTTTGTACGTTGAATCGCCATCCGTGCCATGGACATTCGACGACGTGGCCCTCCAGGTGACCTTCTCCGAGCGGTCCTCCCGCATGCGGACAGGTGTTGTCGACGGCGTAGAAGGATCCGTCGACATTAAACAGGGCAATCCAGACCCCTTGCACTTCGACGGTTCGTCCGGTCCCCGGAGCAATCTCCTCTACCGTTGCGACGGTGACAAATTCAGGCATGGCGCTGATCCTTCTTCATGGCCGAGTGGGCACGGAATTGGTAAGTTCCGCAGACCAGTCAGTAACTTGATTTCGACCGAGGCTTATGGCATAGAAATAGGTACGCGTTCCAATACTACACCCAGGCCCTCTCATACAAGGAGCCTCGGTTGGGAATGAGGTTGCGGCATGGAAATGACCCTTCTGCTCAACGCGACGTACGAACCCTTGCGGGTCGTCAATTGGCAAAAGGCGATCGCGCTTCTCTGGCAGGGCAAAGTTGAAGTCCTCGAGGTCTACGACCGAGAGGTTCACGCGGTGTCGATCTCCATTAGACTTCCCTCCGTCATGCGGCTTCTCAAGCTGGTCCGGCTCAAGGATATCCACCGGGCGGTCAAATTCTCTCGCATCAATATCTTTACCCGAGATGGCTATGCCTGCCAGTATTGTCGTCACAAGTTCAGGACCGAGGAGCTGACGTTCGATCATGTTGTCCCGATCGCTAAGGGTGGGCGAAAGACCTGGGAAAATATCGTAACGGCTTGCTGGCGTTGTAATAACAAAAAAAGCGGTCGCACGCCCGATGAAGCCGGCATGCGGCTCATGAAGAAGCCGGTGAAGCCGCGCTGGAATCCGATTGTGACCATTACCATCGGGATTCGGAACACACCGGACAGTTGGCGTGACTATTTCTATTGGAATATGGAGTTGGATGCCGATCCTGCTGAACCTTAAATGGGCTCAGTTGTGAGTTCGGAGTTGAACGTTCCGAGTTATAAAAATACTAGCTGCGAGCGTTCAAACTGAAAACTCAGAACTCAAAACTCAGAACTCAGAACTCCCTCTCCGTGAGTCCACCGTATCCAGCGTAATCTCGAAATCCCGACCACCCAGCAACGCCTGGTTCCTTGCATAGCAGTCTTCGATATCGCCTGCCCATCCATCTCGATCCAACTGGGCAAGCACATCCAGCATTCCACGCAACTCAAAGCCATAGCAGGATGCTGAACAAGCCCGCCAGCGTAAGAAGACCGTTATTAGGTTTGTCTGGTCTATCTGGTTTGTCTGGTTTTTCGGTTGAGCGAAACTAACCAGATGAACCAAATCAACCAGACAAACTAAACAAACCAGATCAACCAGTCGCGCGCGCCGGCAGAAAATGGAAAGGTATGGGTTACGCTTCAAAACAGGGTGTTGTATGATACGCCCCACTGTTGAACTGGGGGAACCACCATGGCTGCAAATTCAGGATTTCCGTTGTCTCTGGATGTAAAAGGGTACCCGGTGCTTGTGCTCGGGGGAGACGAGGAGGCCGCGGAAAAAACTCAGCGGTTGTTGGAGGCCGGAGCGAAAGTGATCGTCGTGGCACCGTCGTTACACGACCGACTAAAAGACTTGGCCGCCTCGGGGAAAGTCATGCACCGTGGGCGACATTTTCGCGACAGTGATCTGGAAAGTGCGATTCTGGTACTGAATATGGTTCGCGGGGACCGCGACTTTTCCCGCGCGTTGTTTGCGAAGGCGCGTGAGAAGAAGTTCTTATTGTGGTCGGTCGACCAGCCGGAAGCTTCAACGGCCACGATGCCGGCGGTCGTGGCCTGCGGCCATCTGCGTGTGGCCATCAGTACGAGCGGTGTCGCTCCGGCCTTGTCAGGCTTTATGAAAGAAGATATGGAGAAGATCTTCGGTGAGGAGTTTTCCGATTTTGTAGACTGGCTCGGCCAACTCCGTGAGCACACCAAGGCGACTGAGCCGGACTTCGAAAAACGCCGGGCGTTATTGCGTGAGGCGTTGGACGGATTTCGATTGTTGGGCAAGGTGCAGTATCCGAAGGTCTGGCTGGATGAGCGGGTTCCGAAGACGTAAAACGTGAGACGTAAAATGTGAAGCGTTAGGCAAAGAACAAAGAGAGGAGCGCCATGGTGCTATTGGAATTCAGTATGTCGCCGTTAGGCAAGGGAGAGAGCGTCGGCAAGTATGTGGCGCGTTCGCTCGATATTATCGATAAGAGCGGAGTGGACTATCGCTTGAACCCGATGGGAACGGTGCTTGAAGGGGAGTGGGATGAGGTCATGGCTGTCGTTACGCAATGCTATGAGCGGATGAAGAAAGATTGCGGTCGTATCTCCTGCACGATCAAAGTCGACTATCGGAAAGGCCACTCAGGACGTTTAGAGAGCAAGGTTGCGAGCGTCGAGAAGAAACTCAAGCGGGCGATCAAGCACTAGCAGGATGCTGAAACTGGTTTGTTTTGTTTATCTGGTTAACCAAACAAACGAGAGAAACCAAACAAACCAAATAACGGTCTGCTTACGTTGGCGGACTTTTTGAGCCTCCTGCCAGGGCACTGCAAAGGTTAGAGGCAGCATCATCCCACTCATTGAATCGTGATCTTCTTCAATCTCGAAAGAGATGAGCTGCTCTGGATTCGCCAGAAGTTTTAAGGAATAGGCGCACTCGTTCAGGCAGTTCTCCCTCGTTCTTCCCACGTTACACAACATTTCTGCTGAGCCTGCCACAAGTCTTACGGTCACAAGTCCGAATCGACGAGGCTGCCTGTTTAAGGTGAGGAGTCGAAATACCAGCATTTCACGAATTGCCGGAAATGCTTTGTCCGTAATTGAAAGTAATAGGTTGCCTATATATACTGAGCAGCCCATAGGTTGGTGCTTGTTTTCAGTAGAGGTGTGTCATGCGAGGGTATTCAGTAGAGTCGGTAGAGTCACTGGTGTGATGGCGAGACACATGGCTGGGAGTTTGATGGGCCGCGGTTGACCCCACCTTCTTTGTATCACGAGCGCCAGCGGGCATCGCCATTCGCAGAGGCATGACCAAAAAGAGTCACACATGAACAGCACTACGACGGATGAAGTCGAACTCAAGAGGCAATCTGCTCTTGGGCTCTTGCCGAAGGACCGCATGATTCTTGAGCGGGCGGTGATGGAGTTCCGTCCATTTGGATTGGACGAGCAGGGACACACGATCAGAGATCTGAGCGGGATGAGCATCAGGGCCATCGTCGTCTACCTCGAGAAGTCGCTGGCTCGTGAGCGGGGAGATGTAGCCGGGAGTCAGGCAGTAGAGGACTTGTGCCGCCTGTTGAATCAGCGCATCAAAGATCCGGTCTATCATGTGACTCCTGACTTTCTGAGGAATGCATGGAACAGCTACTCGTATGAGTTCACGGCGTATTTGTATGAGCTCTGCGAGCACATGTCCGGCGATCCTCGATTTGTGTTTCGGGGCGGGATGGAGAAGGCGTCATCGATCATGCAGGTGCTGGCCCGGCCGTTTTCGCTGGCTCAGATTTACGGCATGTTTCCCTACTTCGGGAACAAGTTCGCGTCCGGTTCGGTCGAATTTCGAGTGGTCGAGGTCACGCCGACCTCCGCGATCTTGGCGATGAAGTTTTCCGACCGTACCCTTCGTCAGTTTGGCCCGTATCGAAGGCGGTGCGCGCAGCTGATGTGTCAGGCGGCTCAAGGCATCATGGCGGCGGTACCGCTTCGTGTCCATGGCCTGCCACCGGCCACTCTGACGGAACTCTCCTGTATTGCAAATGACGACGAGTGGTGCCAATGGGCCATCCGATGGCAAGTCGAGGGACAAGGGACATGGGTCCATAGGGTCTGGCAGATAGTCTCAGGGTCGGGAGAGGACCGGTTGTCGCAGGTTCGGCCGCACGTATCCCATTCGCACGAGCCGGCTGAGGATACCCCGCTCAAAGAGACTGCTGGCGACCGAGGGGTGGAGGTGGCGCCAAGTTATGCTGCCGCCATCACCACACCATCGCGGCGGCATGTGATGTGGTCGTCCGGAGGCGCGCTAGTCGGTCTGACTCTGGCTGTGGGGCTCCGTGTGATGAATCCCTCGGCAAGCTTGGGCGAAGTCATTCTTCTCGGATTGGTGCCCATGCTTGTCGCAAGGATGCTGGTCAATCGTCATCTTCGTCTGGAGAGCCAGCATCGCGAGGCGTTGATTCAGGAGCAGATTACGTTCGTGGAGTCACGGCATGAGGAATTGCGTGAAGCATATTTGGAGCAGGAGCAGACGCGCGTCGAACTGCGCCGAAAAGTGGCCCAGTTGACGGCCCTCCAGCAAGCTGGATTGCTGTTCAGCTCGACGCTGGATCGAGAGGCGCTGTTGCAGAAAGTGTTAGAGGCCCTGACCAGTGACCTGCAGTACGATCGGGCCATGATCTCGTTCTTCGATCCGGTTCGCCGAGTCATCATGGATGCGCGGGTACTCGGCGTATCTCCTGAGATCCAGGCCTTTGTGCGCGCTCGAGAGATTCCTGTCACCGATCCCATGAGCCCGGAAGGCCTCGTGCTGCTACAGGGCCAGCCGTTGTTGGTTGGAGATGTGCAGGCAGTGTGGGATCGCATTCATCCGTTGAACCAACAGCTCGCTCTGCTGACTCAAAGCAAAGCGTGGATTGCTGTCCCGTTGAAAGTCAAAGACCGGATTCTTGGAAGCCTGACGGTGGATCGGATACAGGCACACAGTCTGACTCAGGACGATCTTGAGTTGATGATGACGGTTGCCCATCAAGTCGCGATCGCACTGGATAACGCCTCCGCGTATGAACAGATTGAAGACCTGAACGTGGGACTCGAAGTCAAAGTACGTGAACGCACGGCTGAACTGGAGCAGGCGGATCGCTTGCGTTCTCAGTTCCTGTCGCATGTCTCGCACGAGCTCAAGACGCCGTTGACCTCGATCAAGGGGTTCTTGCAGAACCTGCTCGATGGATTGACCGGGCCGCTCAACGAGAAACAACTGCGTTATTTGTCACGGATGTTGGAAAACTCCAACCGATTGATCCGTATGATCGAGGACTTGTTAGATCGCACGAGGATTCAATCCGGGAGGCTAGATCTCATTCCAGGAGAAATCGACCTGTGGCCCTGTGTGGCGGATGCGGTCGAGCAATTGCGCCTGTTGGCTCAGGCGAAACAACAGACATTGGAGGTGGTCGCTCCTCCTGCCCCACTGATGGTCTGGGCAGATCGCGATCGCCTGATACAGGTTGTCATGAATTTGGTCCAGAATGCGGTGAAGTTTACCCCGGAGGCCGGCAGCATTACGGTGACAGTGCGGCAGGAGAATCAGACGCTCGCCGGGGTCTCTGTGCGCGATACGGGGCCGGGTATTCCACCAGAGTTTCTCGATCAGATTTTCGATCCGTTCTTTCGAGTCAAGCAGGTCCGGAGTGGAACAAAAGGGCTGGGCTTGGGCCTGTCGATCGTGCGGACGTTGGTGGAGTTACAAGGTGGGACGATTGCCGCGCGAAGTGAACCGGGGCAGGGCGCAGAGCTGTCCTTCACGATTCCGTTGCTTCCCACGATCGCGGTGCCGCTTGGTCGTGCGCCGGTTGCAGCGCCCCGTATCCTGGTCGTCGAGGATGATCCGGACATTCGTCAACTCGTACAGGATTGTTTGCAGGCCATGGGGTATCGTGTCCAGTCGGCGGTTGACGGAGTCCGAGCGCTGGAAGTAGTACGGGCCGAGACGTTCGAGGGCATGATTTTGGACATCGGCATTCCCTCTATGGACGGGATGGACGTGCTTCGACAAATTCGGAGATGGGATCAGCAGATCCCGATTGTGATGGTCACGGCGTCAGGTTCCAAAGAATTGGCGGTTCGCGCGATCGGCATGGGTGCGCAGGCCTATGTGCTCAAGCCGTTCGATGTCGACGAGCTGCAACGGGTCGCAGACTATTGGTTTCGTCCGTTGGAACGACTGTCATCGGAGTCTGCGGGGGAGTCGAGCATGTCCCGGTGATTGAGAGGGGGAGGACTATGACTAGGAGCGTCTGGGGCAAGTGTTGTCGCAGGCCTGGATCGGTTCTTCGGATGTGGATGCTGTGGATCTGCATGATAGGGCTCTGCTTGGCCTGTGTACCTGGAATGGCTTCAGCACAGGTGCCTCGTATTCAAGGGCAGGGTGCCGCCGCATCCGCGATGAGCAATGCGTTTGCAGCACAAGCCGATGACCCCTCGGCTCTGCACTACAATCCTGCAGGGATGACGCAGTTGCGGGGGGTTCAGCTCATGGCAGGGGCACTGATTTCCGGAGGGTCAACAGACTTCACCGGTCCGACGGGGGTGACAGCAACGGGCGAT
>JANYEF010000315.1 GCA_025363325.1 Nitrospira sp.
GCCTGCGCCTTGAGCCCTGACGGGGATCCGGTCGCCACCACCCGCCCCTCATCCATCACCGTTCCATCGACGATGACTTCCGGCTCGAGTGGTTTGAATCCAAACTTCTGGAGAATGTACCGCCCTCGGCTCTCCTTCAACTGGACAAGCTTGATACCACTCGACCCGATATCCAACCCAACGAGCTGCCTCTTTGGGGTGAACATCGAGAACAGATCGGTTTCGGTGAGACTCTTGATTGAACTCAACATACGCGCCTCTGACTGTACACGACTATCCGCGCAGGACAAATCTTTATGTGAATTTCGCGCAGACTGTCGATCATGAGCATGCCCCTCGCCTGCTTCAACGTCTTGAAGAAAGAGTTTCTATCGAGACCGTTCTGGCTATACACGTGCGTACTGCCCTCCACTCCACATCTACCTAATATAAGGAAACGTTTGAATCTGAATCATGTCCGACAAATGTCTGAATGGTGCGTCTACACTGCGGATTGGCTTCATGCACATGCTAAGTATAGTCCATATGTTCTACCTGTCAAGCAAATCGCTTTTCGTGCACAGGCATAGAGACGAGGACAAGGGCAATGATGGTAGGAGGCAGCGCGTAACGGCTCCGTGGGTTACTACCTATTGATATCGCGGTGGGCGACGGTCACTTGATATCCAAGCGTGGAAAAACTTTCTTGGAGTCGGCCGGCAATGGCCACAGACCGATGACGTCCGCCGGTGCAGCCAAGTCCAACATTCACATAGCTGCGGCGTTCTCGTTCGAAGAGAGGAATGAGAAATTTAAAGAGGGCTTCTATGTGTCCAATGAACGCGATGGCGTCCGGGTCGGTCAGCACATAGTTCCGCACGCGCGGGTCTTCCCCGGTCAATGGCTTGAGGTCGGGAACGAAGAATGGGTTCCGCAAGAACCGTACGTCGAACAGAAGATCAATGTCGTACGGCACGCCGAACTTGAAGCCGAATGTCACTAGCGAGATCGTCAACCGGCGAGGTGCGCCCTCCTGCCTAAACTGCCGGGCCAACAACTCTCGCAACTCATGCACCGTCAAATCGGAGGTATCAATTATACGGTCGGCGTGGCGCCGTAGATCGGCGAGCCGCTCCTTTTCAAAACGCACTCCTTCCGATACCGGGAGATGCGGCAGGAGCGGGTGCGGCCTCCGCGACTCCGAGAATCGGCGGACCAGCATCTCTTCACGAGCTTCAAAGAATAACAACTCAACCGAATGACCAAGAGCCTTCACCCGCTCAAGAATCCCCACGAGATCAGAAAAGAACACGCGCTCTCTGACATCTATGCCGAGCGCGACATTCTTAATCTCGCCCCCCTGCTGATGACACAGCTCGACAAAGGTCGGCAAAAGAGCAGGCGGCAAATTATCGATACAGAAATATCCGATGTCTTCGAAGCACTTAAGAGCATGCGATTTCCCTGAGCCAGATAGGCCGCTGATCACGACCAACTTGAGTGCAGCCATATCTGCCTACCCCTTACGGATCAATCAGGACTACTCGATCACGATCGACACGTTGTAGAATCTGTAATTTTCCTGAGGGTAGTGCAGTGAACACCACCAGCGAACCAGGCAGAGGATCTAGTAGGCGCTTCGCTTGCTCCAGGGTCAGTACAGCCCGGGCGGGACGAATAACTTCTATCGCCTCCTCTTCCTTACGAAGAACCGGACGCTGAATCTTCCGCACCGATCTCTTTGCCGGTTCTTTATGATCAGCCTGGCGTTCCTTGTATTTTCGTATCTGGGCGTCCAAGCGGTCTACGAGTTGGTCGATCGTCGCGTACATTTCCCGCGTCGAATATTTTGCCTGAATTCGTCGCCCTTGCATCGTACAGACGACCTCCGCACTATGCTGAAGCTTGCTCACACCCAAGATCACTTCCAAATGGCTGAGCTTCACTTCATACCGAGCGAGTCGCTCAAACCGATTTTCAATATGCTGTCTGAGCGCCGGCGTCACGACGAGGTGTCGTCCTGTAATTTTCATTGGCATTCATCCTTTCAAGCTGAGCATCCTCGGTCCCTCTGTCACTCGACTATGCTTCTTGGTCCAAAACATCCACGACATCAAGGGAGACACCGAATAAGCGGCAGCTACCCACACCGTTAAACGGGGAAGGTCTAAAAGAACCGCTTGCGCTGAGTGGCAGAGGGTATATGTTCTTCCGCCCGATACTTGGCCACCGTCCGTCGCGCGATCACAACCTGCTTCGTGAGCAGCCGTGCCGCAATCTCTTCATCTTTCAGGGGGTGGCTTGGATCTTCCTCCGCCACCATGATCCGAATCATCTCTCTCACCGTGACGGACGACATCATGTCAGACGGCTGATCCGCCCGCTGCAAGCCTGCATTGAAGAAGAATTTCAGCTCCAGCATGCCCTGAGGACAGTACATATACTTATTCGCCGTCACACGACTGATCGTTGATTCGTGCATGCCAATATCCTCAGCCACCTGCTTGAGCACCAACGGCTTAAGATGTTGCACGCCCTTTTCAAAAAACTGTTCCTGAAACTTCACGATACTGGACACCACCTTGACAATCGTCTTATTTCGCTGTTCTATGCTGCGAATGACCCATTGCGCCGCCCGTAACTTCTCATCCAAATAAGCCTTCGTCTCTGCCGATCCGCTCTCACCCGCCCCCATCAATTGCTTATAGTACGGGCTGATCCGCATGCGTGGCAATCCATCGTCGTTTAGTAATACCACCCACTCCCCTTCATTCTTGACGACAAACACATCAGGGACAATTACATAGTTTTGCGTGCTCGTAAACGGTCTGCCCGGTTTCGGCTCCAGCACTTCGATGACCTTGGTTGCCTGAAAGACCTCTTCTACCGTGACATCTAAGGCTTTCGCGATTCTTGCATACTGTTTCCTCTCCAAGTCTTTAAGATGGTGCTGAACAATGGCTTCAACAATCGATCCCTTCAAGGCGCCAGGTCGAGCCCCTAACGATCCCATGGGACTTTTACCCAGATGTCCGATTTGTAAGAGCAGGCATTCCGCAAGATCTCGGGCCGCCACGCCAGTCGGATCGAAGCTCTGAATATCCTTCAGGACTGACTCCGCCTCCACTTCAGTGAAGTCGGTCCCGCTGACCATCTCCAATAGAGACATACGCAGGTACCCATCGTCGTCGAGGTTACCGATAATCAAGCGCCCGATCCCCTTTTCACGATCCGATAGACCGGAAAACGACAATTGCCAGAGGAGATGGTCTTCCAAGGATGTGGCTTTTGCCATGGTTTGTTCATAGGATGGAAACTCGTCCTGCGAGGACGACTGAGACTCGGATCCGCCTATCCGACGATCGCTCCCAAAGTACTCTTCCCAACCAGCCGCTGAGGCCTCATCCGGCGTATCGCGTTCTTCCGGAGTCGACTCCTCCGCGTTCGATGGCTCACTATCCGCTGATGCCGCCGCATCTTCTGTCTTTTCCTCTGGACTTGCGGCCTCGCTGTCCTCCGCCTCAGTCGGGAGCTCATCCAAGAGCGGGTTTTCCATTAAATGTTGCGTGAGGCTCTGCTGGAGCTCAAGCCGCGACAATTGCAGCAGCTTAATCGCCTGCTGCAATTGAGGAGTCATGATCAGCTTTTGACTCAGTCGAAGGTCGAGCCTGAGTTTCATACGCACACACCCTTACGCGTCATAGTTTGAACCGTTCCCCTAGGTAGACAGCACGGGCCCTCTCACTCTTGACGATGGTTTCGGGTGTCCCGGCTTCAAGAATCAACCCTTCGTTGATGATGTAGGCCCGATCCGTGATGGACAGCGTCTCCTGGACATTGTGATCGGTGATCAAAATGCCAATTCCCTTTTCTTTCAATCGGATAATAATTTGTTGGATGTCAGCCACGGCAATCGGGTCGATCCCTGCAAATGGTTCGTCCAGCAACATAAATGACGGGCTCGTTGCGAGCGCCCTCGTAATTTCCAACCGCCGCCGCTCGCCGCCGGACAAGGCATACGCCATGCTCGTTCGGATATGGCTGAGATCCAGTTCTTTGAGCAGGGCATCGGCTCGTTCGCCCCGTTCCGCCCGAGAGTAGTCCAGCATCTCAAGAATTGCCAGAATATTGTCTTGAACCGACAAGCGTCGAAATACAGACGATTCTTGAGGAAGATACCCAATTCCTTTCCGCGCACGTCTGTACATGGGCAGATCCGTGATCACCTCTTCACCGAGTGCAATCCCCCCTTCATCAGGCTGACACAGACCAACGATCATATCGAAAATGGTGGTCTTCCCAGCCCCATTGGGTCCCAGTAAACCCACGACCTCCCCAGCACGGACTTCAATGGAGACGCCCTTCACGACCTTGCGCGAGCGAAAACTTTTCACTAGTCCCGTCGCGCGTAGCCAGTCACCATCGGCATTGTTCACCGGGAAGCCATTCGACACCGCATGCCCCTGAACCGCCTCGGTCACTTGGTCGTCCCCCTAATCCGACTCGATCCGTACATGCGATCCTCCCTCCACCACGCTCCTATCCTCAGCCAAAAACATCGTGATTTGTTTGCCGCTAACTCGGGTTCCCTTATCCCAAGCCACCGGGTCACCCGTCAAAACGATCTTATCCCCATCATGGTAGTAGATAGCTTTCTCACAGGTCGCACTCCCTGAGTCCTTCTCGATTTTCACTCGTCCGGTCGCCTCAATTCTGTTGACCGAACGATTCGACACAGCCGGCACAGCATCGGGCCCTTTCGAAGGTGCGGCGCCCTTGACGGCCTCATGCCCTTTCTGGTTATCACTCGCGATAGGGTCTTGCGTGCGAAACATCACAACCATGCGATCAGAATAGACAACCAATGACCCACGAGTCAGCACAACCGCCCCCTCAAACACCGCTTGGCTGTCCTGATTTTTCACGGTCATCTTCTTGGAGGTAATGGTGGTGCTGACCGCTTGATCAGCCCCACCTTTCGGAAGGGCTGCGTCAGCCGATTCGCTCAAGGAAGCTATCCCAAGCGGAAATAAATTAAGAAGCAGGAGCCAAATCCACATGTACGTCCTCAAGGACCTCAAATTCTTCGCGGTCCAAATGTCCCAACAACCCACGCCCCGTCACCTCTAACCCATGCCCAACGATACGGACAGGATCCTGCGTGCGTATCTCTCTCGTCTGATCAGTCCAAGCCAGATGGTTGGTATAGATCACATACCCGCTCTCGGTGTGAATCACGAGTGGCTCTGATCGGTTCGCAAGCACAAAGTTCTTTGTGTCAGTATTCAATGTCCCTTCCTCTCCTGTTACCGTCAATTCCTTACCCTGCTGTCCGAACAGTGTGACTGCGACGACTTGGAGCATCGCCCGTTTGTCCCGCTCAAAGAGCCGAGCCTCTTGCGCTTGCACCTGCCATTGAACCGCATCGCCCTTCGTCTGGGTGAACGAAAACTGGGAGATCGTGGCATCAGCTGTGTCCATGGAGCCTGGTACCGTCGCCGTCGAGGTGGGAACCGTTGTCGAATTGGTCACGAGCAAGTATGCAAGAAAACAGGCCAACGCCACACTGAGCGCTAACAAACCTCGCCGTACCCAGCATTGCCACACTTTGCGCCTACTTCCATTTAAGTCCTATAAGCGAGACTGGCACGATAGTAGCATGAGCTCAAAACCAAGTAAACTCATGCCAGAACTGCGGCATGGTCTACTCGGTAGAAATTGACTAAACGAAATGGGAGAATCATCGAAACGATGACGCGCCGTCGCACGCACGACTAGATCTCCTCGACAGGAGACCTAGCCGGCAGCGGGACTCGCGGGAGCTGATGCAGTCGAGATTTGTTTCTTTGCGGACGCAGTATCCTGACGCGTGACGAGTTCGATCGCGACAAGCTTTGCCGCATCGCCGATTCGCCGTCTCGTCTTCACCATCCTCGTATAGCCGCCAGGACGGTCTTTAAATCGAACTGCCACGTCGCTGAATAACTTTGAGACGACGTCCTTGCTTCGGATAAACGCAAGAGCTTGACGCCGGGCCGGTAATGTCCCTTGCTTGCCGAGCGTAATCATCCGGTCGGTGAACCCTCGAATTTCCTTCGCCTTGGCCTCGGTCGTCTCGATCCGCTCATGTTCGAGCAGCGACGTCACGAGACTTCGGAACAGAGCCCACCGATGTTTGGTCTGTCGTCCGAGCTGTCTGCCATTTTTTCTGTGACGCACGGGTTTCCTCTTGTTTCGTTACTCGCTCTTCAGATTTCCGCTATTGGGTTGCACAGCATCCAGCTTGACACCTAGGCCCAGGCCCATCTCCGTCAAGATTTCCTTGATTTCGTTGAGCGACTTCTTGCCGAAATTCTTGGTCCTTAACATCTCCCCTTCCGTCTTCTGAACTAAGTCGGCAATGGTCTTGATATTCGCATTCTTCAAGCAATTCGCGGCACGAACCGATAACTCCAACTCGTTCACACTACGGAACAGATGCTTATTCACCTCACGTTGTGCGTCATCGCTTCCAAGATCAGCACGCCCTTCGACGCGCTCATCGGGATTGATAAAGATTTCAACGTGATCACGCATAATTCCTGCGGCCGTGGACAACGCATCACGAGGAGAGATGGTCCCATCCGTCCAGATTTCCAAGGTCAACTTGTCATAATCAGTCATGCGACCGACACGGGCGTTCTCTACATGAAAGTTCACGCGCTTAATGGGTGAAAACACCGAATCGATTGCGATCACACCAATCGGCAGCCCTTCTTCCTTATTTCGCTCGGCGGGCACGTAGCCCCGACCATGCCTCACCGTCATTTCCATATCGAACGAGGCATCCTTGTCCAACGTCGCAATATGGAGATTCGGGGTCAGGATGGTCACGTCCGCATCATGGATAATGTCAGACCCCTTTGCTTCACCCGGTCCCTTCTTCTTGAGACGAAGCGTCTTCGGCTTATCGGTATGTACAGCAAGCCGCAGCCCTTTGACATTCAAAATAATAGAGGTCACATCCTCCGTGATACCAGGAATCGTGGAGAATTCGTGCAAGACCCCTTCGATCTTCACGGTGGTCACTGCCGCACCCGTCAGCGACGACAACAACACACGCCGTAAGGCATTGCCGACCGTCGTCCCAAACCCACGTTCATAGGCCTCCGTCGTAAACCTGCCGAATGTTTGTGTATGGGTATCCTTGTCGGCTTCCACCCGCATCGGGATCTGAAAGTCCTTCATTGCTTTAATCATGACTCCCCCTTCATCTCATCGAGTAGTCAGCCACTGAACGGCACCGGTTCACCGCAGAGACCGACCCCCTCTCCCAATTTCGCACCTACCTGGAATACAACTCCACCACCATCTGCTCGTTGACCGGCAGCGAAATCTGATCTTTGGACGGCAAGGCACGGACTATACCTTTAAAGGCCGTCTTGTCCAGTTCCAACCACTCAGGAATTCCCCGCCCATCAACAGACTCTAAGGCTGCCTGGATCGAAATCAATGTGCGACTTCGCTCCCGAACGCTGATGATATCGCCCGCCTTGACCTGCGCACCAGGCACATTGATTTTTCGACCATTCATGGTCAGATGCCCGTGGCTCACTAGCTGCCTGGCTTCTTTTCGCGAGGCGCCGAACCCTAATCGGTAGGCCACATTGTCCAACCGGCATTCCAGCAACCGCAAGAGCATCTCGCCAGTAATACCAGACTGGCGTTCCGCCCGTTCAAACACGCCACGGAACTGGCACTCCATCAAACCGTAAATTCTGCGCAGCTTCTGCTTTTCTCTGAGCTGGGTGCTGTATTCTGAGTTCCTCGGACGCTTTTGCCCATGCTGTCCCGGAGGATAGCTCCGTCGCTCGATGGCGCATTTTTCTGTCATACAGCGCGAGCCTTTCAGAAACAACTTCTCACCCTCTCGCCGACACAACCGACAGACGGGACCGCGATACTTTGCCACTGCTCTACCTCCGGTTACCGGACATCACCACGTAGGTGCGCCCAACAATTCTCGTGTATCCGACTTTCCTGACATACGCCGCTAGACGCGACGCCGCTTAGGTGGACGGCATCCGTTGTGTGGAATCGGGGTCACATCACGAATCATATGGATCCGTAATCCAGCGGCCTGAAGAGACCGAATCGCCGACTCGCGACCGGACCCAGGCCCATTCACATAGACATCCACTGAACGCATTCCGCTCTCCATCGCTTTACGCGCGGCAGCCTCGCCAGCCCGCTGAGCGGCAAAGGGCGTGCTCTTGCGAGAGCCCTTAAACCCTTGGTTCCCTGAGCTTGCCCACACGATCGTGTTGCCGCTCAAGTCGGTGATGGTGACGATCGTGTTATTGAAGGAGGCCTGGACATGGGCCACCCCGCTCTGCACGATCCGGCGTTCTTTCTTCTTCCCTTTTTTGACGCTCATACAGGCTCCCTACTCAAGTAACGGTCACGCACTACGCTGAACGCGTAGGCGGTTTTGGTTTGCTTCCCACACCGGAACGACGGCCTTTTCTCGTCCGCGCATTCGTCTTGGTCCGCTGGCCTCGGACCGGCAACCCTTTCCGATGGCGCAACCCACGGTACGTGCCACTATCGATCAATCGCTTGATGTTCATCGAGAAGGTCTTTCTCAGATCGCCTTCGACCTGATAGCCCTCCTGAATAATTTCTCGAATCTTGACGATATGCTCTTCGCTCAAGTCCTTGACGCGAATTGATCCGTCGATCCCCGCCCTGCCCAGGATGTCGAGGGCAGCCGCCCTTCCAATTCCATAGACATAGGTCAGGCCGATATCCGCCCGCTTGTCTTTTGGTAAATCCACTCCGGCAATACGTGCCATACGCCCCCCTTACTGCTGTTTCTTCTCTCCACTCTCCGTCGCTGCATGACCTGACCAGGCTCTATTGCGCGCGTCCAGCCAGGGCCTTGTGAGGGCCGCGCAAAGCGCGAGCAGCTGACCATACAGGTCAGCCTGCGACGCGCCTCACCCTTGGCGCTGCTTATGGCGCGGATTCTCGCAGAGAATTCGCACCACGCCCTTGCGTCGGACTACCTTACATTTGGCACAGATCGGCTTGACAGATGATCTCACTTTCATGACTATCTCGCGCTCCTACTTAAACCGATAGGTGATCCGCCCGCGTGTCAGATCGTACGGCGACAGTTCCACCGTCACCTTATCGCCGGGAAGAATACGGATAAAGTGCATGCGCATTTTCCCGGAAATATGTGCAAGAATCTTATGGCCATTGTCCAGCGACACGCGAAACATCGCATTCGGTAACGTTTCGTTTACCGTGCCTTGAATTTCGATTACATCTTCTTTCGGCACGTACCTCTATCCTTTCTCCCTGCACTGCTTTACCACATCCTCAACCCCTCAGAGCCGACTCAAAATACGCGGTGGTCCACTCGGCTCAATCACAATCGTATGTTCAAAATGTGCCGAGAGACTCCCGTCTACTGTTACCGCCGTCCAGCGATCCTCAAGGACCTTGACGGCAGCGCCACCCATATTGACCATCGGTTCGATCGCTAGGACCATCCCTGCCTGCAACCGCGGACCTTGTCCAGGCTTCCCATAATTTGGCACCTGCGGCTCTTCATGCAACTGCCGGCCAATCCCATGGCCGACAAACTCCGTCACGACCGAATACCCAGCAAACTCCGCATGCTGCTGAACCGCATGTGAAATGTCTGACAGCCGATGGCCCACAACCGCTTGCTTAATTCCGAGGTACATCGCCTCTTCAGTCACTTGAACCAAACGGGCATTCCGTTCTGTCGTCTGCCCCACCGCAACTGTGACAGCCGAATCACCGTAAAACCCGCCGACGATAGCCCCCAGGTCGAGCCCAATGATATCCCCCTCCTTCAGTAATCGCTTGGAGGGAATCCCGTGGACGACCTGGTCATTCACTGAGGCACAGAGCGTCTTTGGATAACTCCGATACCCCTTAAACGCCGGCTTCGCACCACGGGACCGAATCTCTTCCTCGGCTAAACGATCCAGGTCATCGGTCGTGATACCTGGCCGGACGGCTTTCTGCAATATCGCTAGTGTCTCTGCCACCACTCTTGACGCCTGGGCCATCACCGCAATTTCGTCCGGCGTCTTGAGAATGATCATGTCACCCGGTGCGGTGCCAGCTCCTTCGAGAGATGCTGAAAAACGACATCCACTGCACCAGACGCATCCACCGTGGACAGCAAGCGCCGCTCCTCATAATAACGCACCAGCGGGGCCGTCTGCTCGTCATATACTTTCAGGCGCATTTCGATCGCATCGCGGCGGTCATCGCTACGCTGCACGAGCGGCTCCTCGCATCGATCACAAATCCCATCTACCTTGGGCTTTGCAAAATCTACATGGAACGTCGCTTGGCACTTCGGGCAACTACGGCGCCCGCTCAGTCGCCTCACGATATCCTCACGCGAAACCTGAAAGTTCAGGACCCGGTCCAGGGCGACTCCCTTGGACAACAAAACCATTCCTAATTCTTCCGCCTGCGGAACAGTCCTTGGAAATCCATCCAGCACAAATCCATTGGCACAACTTGGTGCAGCCAACTTCTCCCTCACTAGCCCAATCACCACAGCATCAGGAACCAGTTTACCCTGATCCATGTAGCTCTTCGCTTCGAGCCCCAGCGTCGTCTGATTGCGAACTGCTTCGCGAAGAAGATCACCGGTCGAAATCTTCGCCACCTGATACTGAACCGCAATACGGTCAGCCTGAGTCCCCTTGCCTACTCCTGGTGCGCCGAGAAACACCACCCGCATGAATCCCTCTCACCCATTCCGTCCACGGAGGGGAGCCATGCCCTTCCCGAGAAACCCTTCGTAATTCCGCATCAGCATGTGAGACTCAATCTGCTGGGCCGTATCGAGACCGACACCGATCACGATCAGCAGCGAGGTACCACCGAAATAGAACGGCACACCAAGTTTATAGATCAAAAATTCCGGGATCACACAGACGATCGCGAGGTAAATTGATCCGGCAAACGTAATTCTCGTCAGCACCTTATAGATGTAATCGGATGTCCTGGATCCTGGACGAATCCCCGGAATAAATCCACCGTACTTCTTCATGTTGTCTGCCATATCCACCGGGTTCAAGACCACGGCAGTATAAAAGAAACAGAAAAACAGAATAAGACCAACGTACATCAGTGTATATAACATCGATCCAGGCGCGAGTTGGGCTCCAAAGGCCTTCACCCAAGGCGTCTGGAAGAAACCGGCAATCGTCGCAGGAAAGGCGATAATCGACGATGCAAAAATAGGTGGAATTACCCCCGCCGTATTGATCTTCAGCGGAATATGGGTACTCTGCCCGCCAAACACTCGTCGTCCGATGACCCGCTTCGCATACTGGACCGGGACCTTTCGCCGCCCGCTTTCCAGAAATACAATAGCTCCCACCACCACGACCATGAGCAAGGCGAGGGCGACCAGCAAGATAAAGCTGAGCTGCCCGACCGTGTATAAATTAAAGGTCTGAGCCACAGCGGCAGGCAAGCGCGCGACGATCCCCGCAAAAATAATCAACGAAATACCGTTCCCGATACCTCGTTCGGTAATCTGTTCACCAAGCCACATCAGGAAGCCCGTACCGGCCGTCAAGGTGATGACCGTCATAAGACGGAATCCCCACCCAGCGTTCATCACGAATGCGCCGTTATTCATTTGTTCGAGACCGACCGCGATCCCGAAGCCCTGAATCACCGCAATGCCGATCGTCCCGAACCGAGTGTATTGAATAATCTTTTTTCGACCGCGCTCACCTTCTTTGGCCAGTTTCGACAGATGCGGGACAGCCACGGTCAGCAACTGAAGAATAATCGAAGCGCTGATGTAAGGCATAATGCCCAGCGCTAAGATCGTCAGCCGCGAGAGCGACCCGCCTGAAAAAATATCCAAAAATCCGAGTAGCGCCCCGCCCTGTTTTTGTAAAAAATCGGCGAGGGCATCCCCGTTGATCCCAGGCGTGGGAATATGCGCCCCGATCCGATACACCACCAGCATCCCCATGGTAAAGAGGATGCGGGTGCGCAGCTCTTGGATTTTGAAAATATTCTGAAAACTGGTCAGGAGTCGCTCAAACACCGGGGATGACCTCGACTCTCCCTCCAGCTGCTTGAATCTTCGCCTCTGCAGACTTACTGAACTTATGCGCCTGCACAACGATTGCCTTCGTGAGCTCTCCGTTTCCAAGAATCTTGATCGGCAACGACTTGCGTTTGACCAAGCCAGCATCGACCAGGGCCTGAGGCGTGATGGTGCCTGACACGATCATCTCACCCAAGCTCTTCAGGTTGACGATTGAATACTCTTTACGAAAGATGTTCGTAAAGCCATGCTTCGGCACTCGACGGATCAGGGACATCTGGCCGCCCTCAAATCCGCCAGCCTGTCGGCTCCGACCTCCGGATCTGGCCAACAGACCCTTATGCCCTTTCCCCGCCGTTTTCCCATGGCCAGAACCAGGGCCACGGCCGATACGCTTACGTCGTTTTCTGGATCCTTTTGCAGGACCGAGCTCATGTAAGTTCATTGTGGCTGCACTTCCAATAGATATCCGACTTTGCCAATCATCCCTCTAACTTGTGGAGTATTAGGACGAGTCACTGTCTGCCTGATCTTCCTTAACCCGAGACCACTCAAAACACGTCGATGCTTTTGCGGCGTGCCAATAGGACTTCGTCGCAAGGTAATTACGAACCCATTCTTGGCGGCTTCGACAATCTTCGCTATAGGCATTAGGCACTCACCCTACTCTGTGCATCACCCACCGCACGGCGCATCTTGAGCACGTCTTCAGCATTTCTGAGTTGGCAGAGACCATTGAGCGTGGCGCGAACCGTATTAAATGGATTTCCACGGCCCAGGGTCTTAGCAATAATATTATGGACGCCGGCAACCTCGACCACAGCCCGGACGGCACCCCCGGCAATAATTCCTGCTCCCTTCTTTGCGGGCTTCAGGAGGACATGCTCGGCCCCGAACAGTCCATGTACCTCGTGCGCAATCGTTCCGGACGTGAGAGCAACATGCACCAGGTTCTTCTTGGCTTGCTCAACCGCCTTCGAGATCGCGACGGGCACTTCAGCAGCTTTCCCTTTCCCGATGCCGACCCATCCCTGTCCATCTCCAACAACAACCAGCGCGCAGAAGTTGAACCGCTTTCCACCCTTCACAACTTTCGCCACGCGGTTGATAAAGACAACCTTGTCCTTCAGGCTTAGTTCATCTGGATTAACTCGCACGTAACATCTCTCCTCTTTGCTCCTCTCGCTTCCTCACCATGACGGAAGCGAGGCACGACCTAGAACTGCAGACCGCCTTCACGCGATGCCTCAGCCAACGCTTTGACGCGTCCGTGATACATCCGACCACCACGATCGAACACCACAGCCTGCACCTTAGCGGCCTTAGCCCGTTCGGCCAACAACTTTCCAACAGCCTTTGCACCAGCGATACTGCCGGTAGATTTCACCGAAGTGCGCAGAGACTTATCCAGGGAAGACGCAGCAGCCAATGTTGCCCCCTTGAGATCATCAATGATCTGGGCATAAATATGAGAGTGGCTGCGAAACACGTTGAGACGTGGACGCTCGGCTGTTCCAAAGACTCGTTTTCGTACCCGCTGTTTCCGCCTGGTTAACTGACTCGCTTTATCCGAAGTATTCATAGGTCACCCTACTTCCCTGTCTTTCCGGCTTTCTTACGCAACACTTCCCCGGCGTAGCGAACGCCCTTTTGCTTATAGACGTCGGGAGGCTTTATGGCTCGCAAGTTCGCTGCAACCTGGCCTACCAATCGTTTGTCAGCCCCCTTCACATTGATCAACGTTTGCTTGTCTACCTTCACATCGATTCCAAGCGGAATCGGATACGTGACTGGGTTGATATAGCCCACATTGAAGCTCATGGTCCGACCCTGCACGGCAACCTTATACCCAACCCCGGTGATTTCTAAATTGCGCTCATAGCCCTTTGTCACGCCCTGAACGATGTTACTGAGTTCTGCACGAGTTAATCCATGCAATGCACGCACATGACGGTCCTCATTCAACCTATTTACCACGAGATGCCCATCCGTAATCGAGACCCCAAGACCTGGGGATAACGCCCAATCGAGCTTCCCGAGTGGACCCTTCACTGACACAACGGGACCAGCAACTTTCACATCTACTCCTGCTGGAATCTGGATTGGTTTCTTTCCTATACGTGACATCGATGCCTCGTTCCTCTAGCAAGTCGCTGCGATGATAAACTGGTTCGCTCCACTCATTACCACACCGAGCACAGAACTTCTCCGCCCAGTCCAGCGCGGCGAGAATCTTGATCCGTCATCAACCCCTTCGAGGTGGACAAGATCGCCACACCGATGCCGTTCTTGACTCGCGGGATGTCTTTGATCCCCACATACACACGGCGTCCTGGCTTGCTCACTCGCTGCATACCGGTGACCACAGGCACTTCGTCCACATACCGAAGCTGAACTTTCAACACAGGATGACCATCCGCCATGTCCGCCTGGACACCCTGAATATAACCTTCGTTCTGAAGCACTCGAAGGAGCTCTCGCTTGAGACGGGAGGCCGGCATGCTCACAGACTCGTGGCGCCGCCGAAGCCCGTTCTGTATTCGCACTAATAGATCGCTAATAGGATCTGTAACCATACCAACCCTTTCACCAACGTTCTTCGTGTGATCAGGTGCGGGTCAACCGCATCGGTAACGCGAAGAACGGATAATCTACCAACTCGACTTCCGAACCCCCGGGATCTCACCCTTCAGGCTCAGCAATCGAAAACAAATTCTGCACATACGAAACCGTCGCAAAAAACCACGCACACGCCCGCAGACCTCACACCGGTGGTAGTCTCTGACCGGAAATTTCGACTTGACGGCCGCTTTATTTCTGAGCGCTAATCTCGACACCTGCAGCTCCTTCGTTTGACATTACGTCTGGAATGGCATTCCTAAATGCTTCAATAGCGCCCTGCCCTCATCGTTGGTCCTGGCGGTCGTGACGATGGTGATGTCCATTCCGTGGATCGACGCGACCTCATCATATTGGATCTCAGGGAAGATGAGCTGCTCTTTGAGTCCAAGCGTATAGTTACCTCGACCATCGAACGACTTTGGCGAAACACCTCGGAAGTCTCGAATCCGTGGCAATGACAATGTCACGAGACGGTCAAAAAACTCCCACATCCTGCGACTCCGCAACGTCACTTTAGTGCCAATCGGCATCCCTTGGCGCAACTTGAAAGAGGCAATGGCCTTTTTCGCCTTTGTAATTAGAGGCTTTTGGCCCGTAATCGCTCCCAATTCCCCAGCAGCGCTTTCCAGCAGCTTCACGTTCTGAATGGCTTCTCCCATCCCCACGTTCAGCACAATCCGCTCAAGCTTCGGAACCTGCATGATGTTTTTATAGCCGAACTCTTTCATGAGTGCGGGCACAACCTTCTGCAGGTATGTCTCACGCATCCGTGGATTAAACTTGGACTCTTCGCTGCCCTCGTCCATCGCCTGCGGTGCCGACGACCCTTCCTTTTTCTTGGGTGGTCGCCGCTCCGACGACTTACCGCCTTTTCCTGATTCAATCTTCGCCATCTGGCGTCCTCACTCCTACTCGACTGAGTCGTTCGATTTTTTACTGAACCGAACCCGTTGGCCATCATCGAGCGTACGCACACCCAGCCGGGTTGGCTTTTTCGTCACAGGACACAGATACATGACATTTGAGATCGCAATAGGCGCTTCCCGTTCGAGAATGCCACCTTGCTTGACCTTCTGATTCGGCTTGGTATGACGCTTAATCATATTCAGCTTATCGACCACAAGCTTCCCCACTGCGGGATCAACCGAAAGGACTTTCCCGGACTTGCCGCGATCACGTCCGGCGATCACAACCACCGTATCACCCTTGCGAATTCGACTCTTCTTCAACGCCTGCTTATTCATCCCGCCGTCTCCACCCTCGTTAAAGCACTTCCGGGGCTAGGGAAATAATCTTCATGAACTTTTTCCACCGCAACTCGCGCGCGATCGGCCCAAAGATACGCGTCCCAACGGGGTCCCCATCTTTATTGATGAGCACACAGGCATTCCGATCAAACTTAATGTAAGAGCCATCTTCGCGCCGCACTTCCTTGGTCGTCCTCACGACCACGGCACGGCTCACATCGCCCTTCTTGACCGTTGCCGCAGGAATCGCCTCTTTCACCGCCACGACGACAATGTCTCCGAGAGAGGCGTACCGACGCCTGGTTCCACCGAGCACATGAAAACACATGGCCTGCTTAGCACCAGAGTTATCCGCCACATCCATGTATGTATAGCTTTGAATCATAGTCCTTGTGTTTCCTCTACCCTTCGCACGGCCTCAACCTAATTCACCCCGCCCCTTTTCCACGACTTCAACAACCCGCATATGCTTATCCTTACTAATAGGTCTTGTCTCAACCATGCGAACACGGTCACCGATCTTGCAAGCGTTATCCTCATCATGGGCCTTGAATTTTGTAATCCGTCGAAGCACCTTCCGGTAGAGCGGGTGAATAACCGAACGCTCAATCTCGACAACCACGGTCTTGTTCATCTTATTACTGACCACACGCCCAACCCATTCACGCCGTTTATTTACTGACTCTCCCATCCTCAGGCCCCTTTCGCAGTAGTAGAAATTGCATCGGCCTGCACGAGCTCGCGTTGAATCGTCTTGACACGTGCAATGGACCGCTTCGTCTTTCGCAGCTGCATGGGGTTTTCCAACCGTCCAGTCCCCATCTGAAAACGAAGATTGAAGAGTTCCTGCGTGAGCTGCTGCGACTTCTCCACCAGCTCAGGTCCCGTGAGTTGCCGTAATTCCTTCAGATCCATGGATGCGCTCCTACCATTGCGGCCGGTTCTGCCGATGCTAAAACTCGCCGCGGATGACACATTTCGTGGCAATGGGCAACTTATGAGAAGCCAAGCGGAAAGCCTCCTTGGCGACCTCCGGCGTCACACCATCCATCTCATAAAGAATGCGGCCAGGTTTCACGACGGCGACCCAGTACTCCGGGTTGCCCTTTCCCTTACCCATTCGAGTTTCAGCCGGCTTCTTGGTAATTGGCTTATCGGGAAAAATTCTCGTCCAAACCTGGCCCCCGCGCTTCACACACCGGGTGATCGCGATGCGCGCCGCTTCAATCTGTCGGCTAGTGACCCAGCCTGGCTCAAGCGCCTTGAGTCCAAACTCCCCGAGGGTAATCTGACCGCCACGATAGGCCTTGCCGGTCATACGGCCCTTCATCATTTTGCGGAACTTTACTTTCTTTGGTGCTAACACGATATCCTCTTTAGTTACCCGAGTCTGCGGTCAAATGCTGATTCTTTCTTGAGGGGCTGTAGCGGAAGGACCTCCCCCTTATAGATCCAGGTCTTGATCCCGATCTGTCCCATTGTCGTGTGGGCTTCGGCAAACCCATAGTCGATGTCAGCCCGAAGCGTATGGAGAGGCACACGGCCTTCACGGTACCACTCCGAGCGCGCGATCTCAGCCCCGCCAAGACGGCCCCCGACCATAATCTTGATACCCTGAGCTCCGAGACGAAGTGCGGACTGCACACTTCGCTTCATGGCCCGACGGAAGGCCACTCGCTTCTCTAACTGAGTGGCGACGTTTTCACACACCAACTGGGCATCTAGTTCGGGCTTCTTGATTTCTTTCACCGTAATGTACACCTGACCGGAATAGCTCTTCTCCAACTCCGCCTTGAGCTTATCGACCTCAGCCCCCTTACGGCCGATGATGATCCCGGGGCGCGCGGTGTGAATAATGACTCGCGTCTGGTCTCCAGACCGCTCGATTTCAACCTTGGCTACACCAGCATGAAAGAGACGCTGCTTGACCATCTTGCGAATTTTGATATCCTGATGGAGCAGCTTCGCATAGTCCTTGCTGGCATACCAGCGAGATGACCACGTCACGTTGTATCCTAGTCGGTATCCGATCGGATGTGTCTTTTGACCCATAACTTCTTGTGCCTCACTCAGACGGGAAATAAATCCGTTCCGTTAGCCGCCTCTACCTACTTCTTTTCCTTCACGCTTGCAGCCGACACGACGACCGTAATGTGGCTCATACGCTTTTGAATCGCATTTGCACGCCCCTGCGATCGAGCCCGAAATCGCTTCAACGTCGGCCCGCAATCAACGAACGCCTTCGACACTACCATCGATTCACTGTCGCCCATTTCCTTTTGCTCTGCATTAGCCACAGCGGACCGCAAAATCTTTTCGACCACCTTCGATGCATGACGCGGCAAATTTCTGAGCATTGCCAAGGCCATCGGTACTTGCTGCCCACGGATCAAATCAATCACCGGGCGCGCCTTTCTCGGAGAGACACGGACAAACCTTAGAACTGCTTGTGCTTCAGCCATAACCTTCCCATCCAATCGAATTTGCCGAGACCGCGGCCTGTCACCTACTTGAGGGCGACTGACTTCTCTGTCCTGGCATGCCCATGCCCCTTAAAGAACCTGGTCGGAGCAAACTCTCCCAGCTTGTGCCCGACCATGTTTTCCGTCACAAAGACAGGAATGAACTTTTTGCCATTATGAACTGCGAACGTATGTCCGATCATATCTGGAATAACGGTGGAGCGCCGCGACCAGGTCTTAATGATCTTTCGATCCTTATTCTGATTCATCCGCTCCACTTTTTCCAGCAGATGGTCGTCTACAAATGCGCCTTTACTTACTGACCTCGGCATCGCGTACTCCTACTTGCGGCGGGAAATAATGAACTTGTCCGTTGCCTTGTTGTTCCGGGTCTTATAGCCCTTGGTCGGAAGACCCCATGGAGAAACTGGATGGGGGTTACCCTGTCCAGACTTTCCTTCGCCACCACCATGCGGGTGGTCGACCGGATTCATCACTACACCGCGCACATTCGGGCGTCGGCCCAACCATCGATTGCGGCCTGCCTTCCCAACATTAATATTCTCGTGATCCGTATTCCCAACCTGCCCAACGGTTGCCATGCAGGTTGAAAGGATTTTACGCATTTCACCTGACCTGAGTCGCACCTGCACATACTCACCATCACGTCCCATTACCTGAGCAGAGCCGCCGGCGCTACGAATCAGCTGTCCGCCTTTTCCAGGCTTTAACTCTACATTATGGATAGTGGTTCCCAATGGCATGCTGGACAAGGGCAACGCATTCCCAATACGCACATCTGATCCAAGACCGGCCTGCACCACATCTCCGACCTTGAGGCCAACAGGGGCCAGGATATAGCGCTTCTCCCCGTCCTTATAGTGCACCAAGGCAATCCTGGCTGATCGATTGGGATCATATTCAAGCGCAGCAATGGTACCTGGGATTCCGGTCTTGTCTCGCCGGAAATCAATCTTTCGATAGAGCCGTTTATGC
>JANYEF010000325.1 GCA_025363325.1 Nitrospira sp.
GGCCGAGGAGTACAAGGCCATTGAGGAGGTGTCACGGCTCCGATCTTATAAGGAACGGTGTCAGCGTATTGACAAGGTGATTGTCCCGTTCTTTGGGAGCCACCGGCTTCTCCAGGATCTCACCGCAAAGGAGGTGGAAGCCTTTCGGCAAGAACAGGGCAAAAGCCGAGCCGTGGCAACCGTCAATGTGGACCATAGCTACCTCAAGCACATGCTCATGCAAGCCATGAGGCGGGATCTCGTGACGCGCAATGTGGCGTCTCTGGTGTCAGCTCCGAAGCCGAAGAACGCACGGAGCCGAGTGCTAGAGCCTGAAGAATGGTCAAGGCTCTATGGGGCAGCAAAGGCATGGTTTCAACCTGTGCTTCTTACGGGCTACCACACAGGAATGCGGCTGGAAGAAATTCTCACCCTCACATGGGACCGCGTGGACTTGGAGAAGGGCCGAATCTTCCTACCTGGCCATCTCACGAAGACAGGACAAGAACGCCTTGTCCCGATTACCCCAACCCTCCGAAAGGAATTCCAGCGGCTCAGGGCACTGGATGGTGTAACGCGCATTCAGGGGCTCATCTTCCACAAGCACGGAGAAAAGTTGAATCATACCTACCGAGAAGTGCAGCGGGTGTGCGAGCAGCAAAAGATTGAGGGCTTTGTGTTCCACGACCTCCGCCATTGTGCTGTGACGAACCTCGCGGACTCAGGGGTCGATACCGAAACGATCATGAAAATTGTCGGCCATTCCTCGGTGGAAATGTTTCTCCGCTATCGAACGATCAAGGCAGAGAATTTAGACGCTGCCATGACTCGAATGAACACGCTAATAACACGGCATGAGAACGCCGCTCGCCAAGTCCCTGAATTCGCTGCACTGTAGAATAGTTGGTGCCGAAGGCGGGATTTGAACCCGCACACCCTTGCGGGCGCTAGACCCTGAATCTAGTGCGTCTGCCAGTTTCGCCACTTCGGCACATTGAGGTGGAAGCGGATTATCCTGAATTATTGAGGCTCCCGTCAAGCAAGCGGCTTGAATTCCTGCGCATCGCGTGAGGTCCATAGTCCTGCCGATGCGATGTCGCGCCGGTCGCCGCTGATCACGATCCGTTCGCAGACGAGCCCGGCGGAGCCGAGCAACGGGGCCACCGCGATCCACGGCGCCTCATCGGCGATCAAGACATCAAACCGGACGCGACTGAACAGGGGATCGCTCAGCACTCGCGATGCCGTGGTGATTACGAGCCGCCGATTCTGAATGAAGGCCTGGCGGTTCGTGTCTTCTTCGGCCGCGAGCAATTCCCTAATCTTTTTCGTCCCACCCAGCCGGACGATCTCTTCTTTGAGTTCGTCAAACTCCGGCCGCATGTTTTTCGGCACAGCGGCCTCCGGCACGAGTTCATCGATGCGCGCTTTCGCGATATCGAGTTCCCCTCTCAGCTCGCCGCACTGACTTTCATATAGCTTGAGATATTGATGCAGCGATTCGACGTTTTTCCCGACGGCCTGCAAGCTGAGTCGTCGCAAGAGCGGGAGGTTCTCATATTCAGCCAACGTGGCTGTCACATCTTTGATCTTGTTCTGTAAGTCGGTGAGCTGAGTCAGTAAGCGCCACTCCAGAAGGCGCACTTCATCGAGATCCTTTTGCTTCTGCCCCTTGTAGGCCAACACAGGGGTCAGCTCTCGAAACCGCTCGTACTTGCGCCGGAGCGTGGCCTTGTCTGCGCGCGACTTGGCATAGAACTGGTGCATCTGCGCTTCGAACCCGAGCTCCTGAATCCCGATACCCTCGACCTGCTGGGCCAATGCCATTTCATAGCGACTCACCCACGTTTTATACGTGAGCCCCACGGCTTTCATGGCTCGCGCGATGGTTCCGACGAGTGCATCCGCCGCCTGGTGATCAGGACAGACCAACAGGATGCGTTTGTTCGCGCGAATCAGTTCGATCGCAAGCACGGCCAATCGCTGCCGCCGCACCGAGAGCTCGTCCGCCCAGACGGTCGTGAGGATCGACGATCCGGCGCCTGTCCCGGACAGTTCCTCTGCTCCCGTCGTCGCCTCTAGGAGTGGAGCCAATCGGTCTGCCGGACCGAGTCGATAGGTGTCTGGCTGCGCGAGCATGTCACGCAACCGTTTGGCCGACGTGGCCAGAAGTCCGGCCCGATCGGGAACTACGGTCGCATCGGCACAGGACTGTCCGATGGTATCGAATGTCTGCACGAGGACCACATGGCCTTGTCTGCCAAGCACGACGCCTTCGGTTGGCTCCATGTCGTCCGGAGGGATAATCGAGAGAGGGGTGTCATGTTCGATGGATGAGCCGTGCGGGAGCGTCAGTCCATACAGATGAAGTGTGCCAATTGTGTACACAAGTTGGCATGTAACATGATGAATTGGCTGATCGAGCTCGGTGCCGCTCACCCGTTTCTGTTCGACTTCAAGCCGGAGCGCGCATGTTTCGAGAAGGTCTCGTGCGGTCATGAGATTCTTGGGGGATTGTCCTCGTATAGCGGTCGCCATCATACGGTCGGCCTATTACACCTGTCCAGCCTGTCATTAAGGTACTCTCCCGTTCATGATCGCCCCCGCGACTATGACCAAGGGAACATTTTCCGCACATTGCGAACCTGTCAAGCCATCTAAACACCTTACCGAAGCCGGAGTCGTTGCGTCATCTGAAAATCTTACCGGGGCCTCAGGCGCTCCGGGCTGCCGAGTTTTCTCGTGCTGCTCCCTTGGCTGGCC
>JANYEF010000365.1 GCA_025363325.1 Nitrospira sp.
TAGGTCAGGTTGAGCGGGCAACGGTAGCAATAGGGCGGGTCGGCTTCGGCGGTGGGGAAGAGCAGCGACTTGAATCGACCATGGAAGAGGTCGATGTTGCCCACGCTGACGGCGCCGATGGTATCGCCATGGTAGGCCAGCTTCAGATGCAGAAAGGTGTTTTTGGGGCCGGCCTCGGGCCGTCGTAGCTGCCAGTACTGGACCGCCATCTTGAGTGCGATCTCGACCGCCGTCGATCCATCGTCGGAATAAAATACCCTCGTCAGGCCTTTGGGTACGATCCTGATCAAGGCGCGCGCAAGTTCAATCGCCGGAGGGTTGGAGAGTCCGAAGAGCGATGAATGCGCGATTTTATCCAGCTGTCGCTTGATTGCACGGTCGAGCGATGGGTGGCGATGCCCGTGCAGATTGACCCAGATGGAGGAGGTTCCGTCGAGGTACTTCTTCCCGTCCGTATCGATCAGGTAGGACCCTTTTCCTTTTTCGATAATGAGCGGCTTCTCCTGCTCCCATTCCTGCATTTGGGTGAACGGGTGCCAGAGGTACGTTCGATCCCAGTCGCTCAATTGTTTCGTAGAAGGTTGTCGAGCCATAGGGGAAGAGTTAGAGGAGCGCGAATGGCTTATGGCGTATCGCACAAAATCAAGAAGCGCAGGCTTCTGGCATAAGTCTTCGGCATTCGCTCCATGCTTCTTGCCATTAGCTATACGCTCTTAAATCGGGTCTTGCGGCGCGGTGCGAAGCGGATTATACGAGGGGGTGATTGCTTTGACAACCTCGGGGCCAGTAACTATAATGACCCGATGTTATTGGGAAAAGAGTTAGGATTTGCAAAGCCTTATACGCAACTTTTCCATTATCGCCCATATCGATCACGGCAAATCAACCCTCGCTGACCGGTTCCTGGAAGCCACGGGCGCAGTCACGGCTCGAGAATCGAAAGAGCAGATTCTCGACGCGATGGACTTGGAGCGTGAACGCGGGATTACGATCAAGGCCCACGCGGTCGCGGTCCGGTATCTGGCCAAGGACGGGAAGACGTATACCTTGCATTTGATCGATACGCCGGGGCACGTCGACTTTACTTATGAAGTCTCGCGCAGTTTGGCGGCTTGCGAAGGCGCGCTCTTGCTCGTCGATGCCACCCAGGGGGTGCAGGCCCAGACGATTGCCAATGTGAACCTGGCGATGGCCAACAATCTCACCATTATTCCTGTGATCAACAAGATCGATTTGGCGAGTGCGGATGTCGAGGGGACGAAGCAATCTATCTCGGAAATCTTGCAGCTCGATGCCAGCGATGCGATGCCCATCAGCGCAAAAGTTGGAAAGGGCGTGCCGGAGGTGTTGGAGGCGGTCATTGCGCGGATTCCTCCACCGTCCGGCGATCCTCTAGCGCCGCTCAAGGCGCTCATTTTCGACTCCTGGTTCGATAATTATCAGGGTGTGATCGTGCTGACACGACTTGTGGATGGAGCGCTGCGGCCGGGGATGAAAATTAAAGTCATGTCGAACGACCGGACGTTCGAAGTGATGGAAGTCGGCCAATTCACCCCGAAACGGACGAAGAAGACCGAGCTGTTGACCGGCGAAGTCGGGTACCTCTGCGCAAACATGAGAGAAGCCGCGGACGTCAAAATCGGCGATACGCTCACGGATGCGGTGACGCCGACGAGCACGCCCTTCCCTGGGTATAAAGAAGTGAAGCCGCTGGTGTTCTGTGGGCTCTATCCCACCGACACGGCCCGGTACGAAGACTTGCGGGATGCGCTGGTCAAACTGCGGTTGAACGATTCTTCTTTCGTCTACGAACCGGAGACGTCGCTGGCCTTGGGGTTCGGCTTTCGATGCGGCTTCTTGGGTCTCTTGCACATGGAAATCATCCAGGAGCGGCTCGAGCGTGAATATAATCTGACGCTCCTCACCACTGCACCGACCGTGGTCTATCGCGTGCGGACGACTAAAGGCGAGGTGCTGGAGGTCAATAACCCGGCGCAGCTTCCGCTTCCCAGCAGTATCGATTCATTTGAGGAGCCGTTTATTCTGGCGTCGGTCATTACGCCCGAACGCTACATGGGGGCCATTCTCAAGCTTTGTCAGGAGCGCCGCGGTATTCAGCGGAGCATACATTTTCTCGATCCGACGCGGGTGACGATCAGTTACGAGATGCCGCTGAACGAAGTCATTCTCGATTTCTACGATAAGCTCAAGTCGCGCACGCAGGGCTATGCCTCGCTCGATTATGAGCTGATTGGCTATCGCGAGTCCGATCTCGTGCGGCTCGATATTCTCTTGAACGGCGAGGCCGTCGATGCCTTGTCCTTTATCACCCATAAGGAGCGTTCCATCCACCGGGGGCGTCAACTCGCCGAGAAGATGAAGGAACTCATTCCTCGGCAGATGTACGAGATCGCCATTCAAGCGGCGATTGGGAGCAAGGTCATCGCGCGTGAGACGATCGGGGCCATGAAGAAGAACGTGCTTGCGAAATGCTACGGCGGCGATATCACGCGGAAACGCAAGCTCCTCGAAAAGCAGAAGGAAGGAAAGAAGCGCATGAAATCAGTGGGGAGCGTGGAAGTGCCGCAAGAGGCCTTCCTCGCCATCTTGAAAGTCGGTGACGAATGAGCGGGGAGACGAATCGCCCCCCATCGGACGACCTCACGTCTGCGTCTCGAGAGGGACGGAGGGATGCCGCAGGAACACCGGCTGTTTTCGGCGAACCGTCGGCGGTGTCGCGGCCGGGCAGGAAATCGCTCTTTCGTGAGTATACGGAAGCCATTATCGTGGCGATGCTCCTGGCCTTTGCGATCCGGGTGTTTGTCGTCCAGGCCTTCAAGATTCCCTCCGGCTCGATGATTCCCACGTTGTTGATCGGGGATCATATCCTGGTCAGCAAGTTGTCGTATGGCATTCAATGGCCCAGCCAGTGCAAGTTCCAAGTGGCCTTTCCTCCTGTCAATTGCTACGCCTCGCAGGCGCTCATCGAATTTGGCAAACCGCAGCGGGGAGACATCATTGTGTTCCGGTTTCCCGAAGACGAGGAAAAAGATTTTATCAAACGGGTTGTGGGGACCCCAGGCGATACCGTCCAACTTCGCAATAAAGCCGTGTTGGTGAACGGTGTTGTGCTCGATGATAAATCCTTCACCCAACGGATCGACCCGGGGGTCATCGACGGCACCATCAATCCGCGCGACAATTTCGGGCCGGTGACCGTGCCTGATGGATCCTATTTCATGATGGGCGACAATCGCGACCAAAGTCTGGATAGCCGGTTTTGGGGGTTCGTGCGTGAGGAGAAAATCCGCGGAAAGGCGTTCCGTATCTATTGGTCGTGGAACGGGCTAGGTCAAATGACGGAGTGGGTCAGATGGGATCGATTCGGCAAAGCCATCCAATAGGTAAAGCCACGCGCCAGGCGGCGGGCTCCGGGGCTCAGGGCCGAGGAGGCCAGGCGTCCCCTGCAGTGCTGCGGCAGTACATCTCGCGGTTTCCGAAAGCCTCCGTACTCGTCATCGGCGACCTTATTCTCGACCATTATATCTGGGGCCGTGTGAGCCGCATCTCGCCGGAAGCCCCGGTTCCAGTGGTGCATGTCGATTCCGAGTCCTTAAGGCTCGGTGGCGCGGCGAACGTCTTCAATAACATTCTAGCCTTGGGGGGGAAAGCGGACCTCTGCGGCGTTATCGGCTCGGACGAAAGCGGACGGATGCTCCTCAAAGAGTTGGGAGCGACCCGTTCAGGGCGTGGAGGGGTGGTGATCGACCAGGGCCGCCCGACCACCAGAAAGTCCCGCGTCATTGCACATAATCAGCAGATCGTGCGGTACGATGTCGAGCGCCGCGCAGAACTCAAACCGGCGATGCAACGGCGGATTCTCCGCTACGTCGAATCGCGGCTACGGGAGTTGTCCTGTCTCGTGGTGTCGGACTATGCCAAGGGGGTGGTGAGCGCCACATTGATGTCGGAACTCACGCGGCTTGCCGCACTTCGTGGGATACCCCTGGTCGTCGATCCGAAAGTCGAACACTTCAGCTACTACAAGGGGGCGACGGTCATCACGCCGAACCATCTTGAAGCGACACAAGCCGCCGGCGTTCACGGCGATGACGATCAGGCCAATAACGAGGCCGGCGCGATTATCCGGCAGCGGTTAGGATGCCAAGCGGTGCTCATTACACGCGGTGAAAAGGGGATGAGTTTGTACGAAGGAGACGGCGTCTCCTGGCACATTCCGACTCAAGCCCGCCAGGTTTACGACGTGACCGGCGCAGGCGATACGGTGGTCGGGACGTTGGCCCTCGCGCTGTCCACCGGTACCTCGATGAGAGATGCTGCGGTATTGGCGAACTACGCTGCGGGTGTCGTCGTCGGTATGGTCGGCACCGCGACCCTGTCGGCACAGCAGCTCTCTGAGGCTATTGGCCATGACTAAGGCCACATCCTCCGTGACGGTGGTGATCCCGGCTCGCTACGGGTCGTCACGCTTTCCAGGAAAGCCCCTCGTCATGCTCGGTCGGAAGCCCATGATCCAGCATGTGTATGAACAAGCGATGGCCTGTCGTGCGGTGACGGAGGTCCTGGTTGCCACCGACGACGAACGGATCAAGCAGGCTGTGGAGAGATTTGGCGGGCGTGCCGTGATGATAGCTGGTGACTATCGAACAGGCACCGATCGAGTCGCCGGTGTGGCGCGCATGTTCGACGGGGACTACTTTCTGAATCTACAAGGGGATGAGATCCCGCTGCAGCCGGACTTACTGACAGATCTCATCGATCCGTTCATGAAGAGCGGTGTAGGAATGGGTACGCTGAAGCGGACGATCGATTCGACGGAGGATGTCCACAATCCATCCGTAGTAAAGGTGGTCACGGACCAGCTCGGCAACGCCTTGTATTTTTCCCGCGCCCCGATTCCGTTGGTGCGGGACGATCCCAGCCGCCGGGCAGTCGGTGGGTTGCACTACATCCACCTCGGTCTGTACATGTACCGGCGCGACACCTTGCTGAAGCTGGCGGCCCTTCCCACCGGACGGTTGGAGGATGCGGAGAAGCTTGAGCAGTTGCGCGCCTTGGAGCACGGCATTCCGATCAGAGTGTGGGACACCACACAGGCTTCCTTGCGGATCGATGCGCCGGAAGATGTCGAGTCGGTGGCAGAAAAGCTCCAACAGTTTGACGTCATCAAGCGGGAGTTGGGTTTGCTGAAGGCAGCCCCTTCCAGGTAGTAGGGGCATGCGTGTCAGAATTATACGATCCGACAAGATGGGGGCTACGATGAGCAAGTTTATTTTTGTCACAGGTGGCGTTGTTTCCTCCCTGGGGAAGGGGCTCGCTTCGGCCTCAATCGGCAACCTGCTCGAGAGTCGTGGGTTGAAGATCACCTTCCTCAAGCTCGATCCCTATATCAACGTCGATCCCGGCACGATGAACCCCTATCAACATGGGGAAGTCTATGTGACGGAAGACGGCGCGGAAACAGACCTGGACCTCGGCCACTATGAACGGTACACGTCTCTGACCCTGACCAAAGAAAACAACTACACGACTGGCAGGATCTACCACTCGGTCATCACGAAAGAGCGTCGCGGCGACTACCTCGGCGGGACGGTACAGGTGGTGCCCCACGTCACCGATGAGATCAAACAGTGCATCATGCGCATCTCCCAGGGGATGGACGTGACGATTGTGGAGATCGGCGGCACGGTCGGCGACATCGAGAGCTTGCCTTTCCTCGAAGCGATTCGCCAGATGCCGTACGACGTGGGCCGCGAGAACGTGCTCTATGTGCACCTGACGCTGGTGCCTTACATTGGCACAGCCGGTGAGCTGAAGACCAAACCGACGCAGCACTCTGTCAACAAGCTCCGGGAGATCGGTATTCAGCCGCATATCCTCCTCTGCCGGACCGATCGGTATTTGCCGCCGGAACTCAAGGCGAAGATTGCGATGTTCTGCAATGTCGAGAAAGACGCGGTGATCACGGCCAAGGACGTCGATACGATTTATGAAGTGCCGATCGTGTTCCGGAAGGAAGGACTGGACGAGCTGATCGTCCGCCTGCTCCATCTCGAGACCGGTCCGCCGAACCTGCGGGAATGGGATGCGATGGTCCAGAAGATCAAGCATCCCAAGCATGAAGTCTCCGTTGCCCTGGTCGGCAAGTATGCCGGGTTGAAGGAATGTTACAAGAGTCTCGCGGAATCGCTCGTCCATGGCGGCATCGACCATGAAACGAAGGTGAACATCCAGTGGATCGAATCGGAAGAGATTGAACGGCAAGGGACCGAGCGGATCCTACGCGAGGTTGATGGCATCCTGGTGCCCGGTGGGTTTGGCGCGCGCGGGATCGAAGGGAAAATCGCTGCGATTCGATACGCGAGGGAACACCGGATTCCGTTTCTCGGTTTGTGTCTGGGTATGCAGTGCGCGACGATCGAGTTTGCGCGAAACGTCGCCGGGCTAGCCGGTGCCAACAGCGCGGAATTCGACGAAGCCTGCTCCGATCCCGTTATTCATTTGATGTCCGATCAGCAGTCCGTCAGCGACAAGGGCGGGACGATGCGGCTCGGGTCCTATGTCTGTATGCTCGGGGAGGGAACCCTGGCCCAAAAGATGTATGGGGTGAGCGAAGTCCGCGAGCGCCATCGGCATCGGTACGAATTCAATAATGCGTATCGCGAGCAATTGCTCGCCAAGGGATTTGTGCTGAGCGGGCTTTCACCGGACGGTCGGCTTGTCGAGATCATCGAGTTACGCGACCACCCCTGGTTCCTGGCGACGCAGTTCCATCCGGAATATAATTCGCGGCCACACCGCCCGCATCCGTTGTTTAGCGGTTTTGTGGGAGCGGCGTTGCGTCTCAAATGCGGCCACTGATCTGAGATGCTGAAACAGGCTCCCAACTTTGTTCTCGGCTCGGCAAGATCCTCAACGTAGCCCAGAGGCTACGCTTCCGGTCTTGTCGTCGCCTGCGGCCGCGTTGGATAGCCTGTTTGAGCATCTCAAGGGAAGTTGGAAGAACTAAAGATCTTGGCGCAGGCCATCGGCCGTTTCTGATCGCCGGGCCCTGTGTCATCAAGAGCGAACAGCTCATGCTTGAGACGGCGGCGCGTACAGACTTGGTGCTCCTTATTCGTCGCACCGTGCGCCCCAGAGGCTACGCCTCCGGTTTCGACTCGCATCCGGCACCGGGTTGGGCAGGTGGGATTCGGTGATCTGTTTGAGCATCTCAACGGAAACAGGTAGATTTGGAAACTATGACGCACGAAGTCCACATCGGTTCATTCACAGTCGGTGCAGGCAACCGGCCGTTTCTGATTGCCGGGCCCTGTGTCATCGAGAGCGAACAGCTCGTGCTGGAGACGGCGGCGCGCATCGCTGAGATCGCCAAGTCTCTGGGCATGCCCTACATCTTCAAATCGTCATTCGATAAAGCGAACCGGACCTCCATCACGTCGTATCGCGGACCGGGTCTTGAAAAAGGGCTGGCGGTACTGAAGAAGGTTAAGGATCAGCTGGGCCTTCCTGTCTTGACGGACGTCCATACGGAAGAACAGGCAACCGAGGCAGGGAAGATCGTGGATGTACTCCAGATTCCCGCGTTCCTCTGCCGGCAGACGGATTTACTCATTGCGGCGGCAAAGACCGGCAAAGTCGTGAACGTGAAGAAGGGGCAGTTCCTCTCCCCGCAAGAAATGGGCAACGCGGTGAAAAAAGTGGAGGAGGCCGGAAACAGGCGGATCATCCTGACCGAACGAGGCTCGTCGTTCGGCTACAACAATCTCGTCGTCGATATGCGATCCTTCCCTGTCCTTCGAAATTTTGGCTACCCGGTGGTCTTCGATGCTACTCATAGTGTGCAGTTGCCTGGCGGCGGGGGCACCAAATCCAGTGGGCAGCGTGAATTCGTCGAGCCATTGGCCTGCGCGGCAGCCGGCGCCGGAGTCGATGGTTTCTTCATGGAAGTCCATCCCAATCCTGACGAGGCCTTATCGGACGGGCCCAATATGGTGCCGCTCCATCAATTACAAGCTTTGCTAGAACGGGTCATGCGGATATGCGACGCGTCACAACCTCGAAAGTAACCAAGCCGAAGAGCGCTCGGGTGGCGACGCTGAAAGCCGGAAC
>JANYEF010000392.1 GCA_025363325.1 Nitrospira sp.
CCTCAATGGCCTTGTACTCCTCGGCCCATTGTCCCAATGTCATCACGATGTTCTGGGCGCGTTCGCTCAGCATGGTTCCCGCCAATATCTTCGTCTTAATGATGGCCTCTTGCTGTTTGGCCATAGTCTTATTCAAGCACCCTACTTTCCACCGCTTTAGCTTCGCACCCTTGATGCCGGACGCGAGCGAGAGCGTCTTCCCGTCATCCAAGACGCGGAACTCGACATAGTAACTGTCGTTCCGTTTCGTGAGTCCCATACACTCAGCCTCCTTTCTTGGGGGACTTCTCCCCAATGAGTTCCGCCACGGTCACACCAAGGGCCTTGGCTAATCGTCTCAAGGTGCTCAGGCGCGGGTCATACCCTCCCGCTTCGATTCTGGTGAGCGTGGCGACTGCTACCCCTGAGGTTTTCTTGAGGCCTCGCAAACTCACCCCCTTCCTTTCCCGTATGCCCCGTAACCGTATCATGGTCAAAATGTTCTCATATATGAGTACATGTGTCAAGCCCCTTCTGAACGAATCGGTCTTACGCTCTGGCGGGTGATCCAGCGATCCAGTTCCTCTCTGTCAAACTTCGTCAGGCGGCCCATTTTCACGAAGGGGATACGCCGTTGGCTCACCATCGTATAGAGTGTGTGCGGAGACAGGCCAGTGTATTCGCTGACCTCCATGATCGTGAGCAGGCGGCGGGTCATGGATTCCCCTCCACCCCCAGCACTCGGCTATGGGGGATGGTCCGCCCGTTGACCTGGTAGCAGGTCTGACCGGGGTACTGGTTCCAGGTGGTGTGTCCTTCGACTTCTCCGGCCTCCTCAAAACCTAACCCGCCGTTGAACCGGATAGGTGTTCCGATCGGGTACACCTCTTCCGGTTCCACACTAAGGCTGCCAGAATCACCTAAGGCAGCCACGTTTTCCTCATGAGGAAGAGTGGCAATCTTAGGCAAGTTGGCAGTCTTACCATCGGGGGGCAGCCTCGAAGCGGGAAGCTCCCACTCCCACCACCCGGCAGAACCAAGACCTCCAACCCGACGAGCTTTCACCCTCAAGGCTGCCTTTGCCCGGTACAGCGTTCGCTCGGAAACCCCGGCTACGGACGCTTCTTTCTTCACGGCTTCCGCCTTCATCGGACCAGCCTGGAGGAGTTCCCTCAGCACCTCAACCGCTTGCACACGTTCAGCCCGTTCCTCTGGTAAGTCGGCTCCGCGAAGGGCGCTCTCAGCGTCCGCCGTGACAGGCTCACTGTCCCAGACAATGCGAGGCCCATCCAGTCGGTAGGCTAACCCTGGAGGCTTGGAGGCCATGTTCATCTTCAGCGGAAGAAACAACACTCGCCCTTCTGCATCGTGGTCTTCGGCCACCGCAAAGACCGCACGCGCCGCCGCGACAAAAGCAATGGAGTTCAATGCGCGATACAGAGCCTTCCGTTGCTCGTTCTTGTTCAGGTGCATGATCCCGACCACAGCCACCTCGGTTCGTTCGGCCATCAGCGCAAGAGGGCCAAGCACGCGCCGGACTTCAGCATCCTTGTAAGAGTCCTTCTCGCCAAGGTAGGCACTCAAGGGGTCTATCACCACCAGAACTACGCGGTGCTCGGTAATCGCGTGTTCCAAATGGGATAGGTCCGTGGTGAGTTGGAAATACCCTGGCGCGGAATCACCAGGGGTCCGAACGCCCGTCAACACAAAGACCCGCGAAGGATCGCCCTCCATCGCATCCAACCGTGGGCGCACGGTATCAGACAGACCGTCTTCAGCCGTGAGGATGATAACGGACCCGCTCGGAGCGTGTGAGCCATCGGGGAATGTAGCTGCCCGGCTGATTCTGGCGGCAAGATCCATCGTCAACATGGACTTTCCTACGCCGGGATCTCCGACAAAAAGGGTGAGCTTGCCGCGTGCAATCCGCCCCGGCCACAGCCAGGTTATCTCTTCCGGTTGAACATCGGCCAAGCGAACCAGAACCGGACCAGCCGCTTGCTCGACAGCTTCAGCTCGAACGTTGGGGCGCAAGAGAACCAGGGGTTCTGCTGCCTCTAAGAGTTTTCGGAAGTCCTCTTGACTGCCCTGTGACTCCGCCCACTCACTCAAGTCCTTCGCTCCATCCGGCAAGGTGAGGCGGAAAAGTTCTCGTGCCTTACCTTGCAGGGAAGTGGCCACTTGCTCCGCATGTCTCTGCCCCGGTTTATCGGCATCCGGCAGAATCACTACGCGCCTGTCTCTCAGAACCTCCGAATACTCCTCCCGCCATTTCCCCGCTCCCATTGGGTTACACGTCGCCGCCCAGCCGTCAGGGAGTCCGAGCCGATAGGCCGTATCAGCATCCTTCTCCCCCTCGACGATCAGCACGCTTTCGGCTTTGGTCACTTCGGGAAGACGATACAGCACCAAGTGAACGCCGTTGAGATTCCATATCCAGTCGCCCTTGCCGTCTGGGCGGCGTTGCCGAAAGTCTTTCGAATCGTACCGGACAACCTGAAACAGAAGGGTTCCCCCCACATCGGTATAGTCGTAGGTCTGAGTAATGCGCCTAGCTGAGCTCTTCTCGCCATTCATTCCGGCGTACTCTGCACACACCTGTTTTGCAGTTGGGAAATCCACTCCGTCTTTGCGCTGCACCACCTCGAAGCAGTCAGCCCATCCGTCAAGGTGATCGCCTGCCATACATCGTACTGCTGTATGATCTCGCGAGAGGACCATCGAAGGCCTGGCATCTCCATGCGTATGACGCTCGGAAAAGAGGCACTTGGCAGCGTTTCTATGGAACTCAATGCCGTACCGACTCCGAAGAAAGGAGGGAAGGTCGAGGCGTCGTTTGATTTCAGATGCATCAAGCATGGCCACCTCCTTTCAAGGATTTGGCCGTACTCCCTGGCGCAGGCAGACATACCCACCGGCCAGATTTCAAGTTGACGCGGAACGTATTGGCCTCGCCACAGAACGGACAGGAGCCAGAAGCCCAGCCTTCGGCATCAGGCTGCCCAAGATCGCGCACGTATGACTTGAAAAGACTCCAGTAGGGGAAACGGTGCTGATCCATCGGTTGCCTCCTTTTGCCCTAGGAAGCGACCGAATAAGGAGGAGGCCTATCTAATTGGATCGGGGGGCAAACTTTCGCGAAGGGACACGTGGTCTTGTTTGACGAAATCAACGTACTTTTGACAGAACTGGTCGGCGGTCTCTGCCCTATGGCACCGGCTACAATTGGCTAGATGGGACTCAAATTCCCCGCCAGGGTTGTCTCCGATGCCTATTAAGCGACGCTGTTTCATCGAGCCGGTTGGCTTTGAGCCGAACACCAAAACATAACCACGCACGTACTGCCCTTTTACAGTACTGACTTTACGTCTGAGATGTCGAGCTACGGCTGTAAACTTGCGTTCGTTCTCATAGGATTCCCACACCTCTAAGCATTGGAGATTACTTGCCGCACGCTGGCGAACATCTTTGGGAACATCGAGAGCTCGGCGATGGGCTCTGAGGATGCCGCGCAACATTTCTTCCGATTCCGGTAGAGGAGCCAAAAGGTTTACTTTCAGAGTCAGCCACCCATCTTCGTCCGCCCTAGTCCCCAATTCTTTTGGATCGAGCGTGACTTTACGCCAAGGACTTATTGCGTAGACAGGCCATTGGGGTCTGACGATAGCATCCGCGTTGTGGTAGGTGACAGAATTGTCATCTGGGTGAGCCCATGTGATGAGATCAAATTGACGACATGTTTCCTCCTTTTTCTTGGTCAGATTATCTGAGATGCCTTCTTTAGATTCGAGATCCTTGATCTCGTTGGAGGCCGCCCGGTAACTGGGGTCTTGCTTGAGGTGGAGCCATCGCCTGTACGCCTCAACGTGCCACGGTTTGGGACGTACGACCCTCCTAGCCTTTGAGGGCATAGTTACCTCCTGCTGGTAACGCCTGCTGGTAGAAGGAACCCCCGGCCCTGGCAGGACAGGGTGTTCACGCCGTCGCGCTAGGGGGCTCCGAGTCGTTAGATACCGGGCGGCAGTCTTAGCGCTAAAAGAACGTGTCGGTTTCAGTGGCTGGCATATTCATCCGTACCTCGTGTCGTATCGCTTCCGCATCTCCGCCTTTGCCCGTCTTGTTTCAACCCCCGACCGAGAAATAGCCTTCAGATGCAGGCGTGCATACCTCGCGAGAGCTTGGCCGCCCCGACTCGCCAACAGGCTCCGGCCCCAGGCGCTATTCCCGATCAGCCCTCGCTTGATTGCGGATACAATGCCACCGATCCGCATGGCGTAGTGAAAGCCCGTCAGCCTGTGTTGCCGTTGTTTCTCGGCCAATAGCCGATTGGCAACCCGCGCTTCGGAAGGGGTGAGCCCCTGCCACATCCCGAAGTGGCCCACCGGATAATCTTCACGGCGAAAGCGCCGCACGCTAGGGCTGGTTGTTTTCCGGTTCACCCTCCGTCTTTGTGCGTTATATTCGGCTAGGCGGCTACGATGCATCGTCCTCATCTCCAAGAAAGTCTTTTACCGACCGTTGAGCGCATCACACGCTAACGTATTCCCTAGGGAGCAGGCCTCTCGGTAGTCTCGCAGCGCCTTATCCTTCTGTTTGAGCAGGGCGTATGTCTCAGCTCTATTTCGTAGCTCGATTGACTTTAATTTCTTCGAAAAAAGAAGTAAATAACTCTGAACATCCGAAGAGTGTAATAATGAATCTCGGAGCTGAATTGCCTTGGTAAAATCTTCGATGGCCGCTTGGTGCTGCCCAAGCCGACCATAGGTCAAGCCACGGTCGCCGTAATGGTCTGCCAGACCGGAAATTCCAAGAACAGGATCATCTTTATAGGTCACGGAGTTAGACCGAATCGCGTTGGTGAAGTCACTGAGTGCTTCTGAATATTTGTCTTTCTCAAAATACAGAACGCCACGCCATTGATAAAGGTTAGCTGCATTAGGGTCAAGACGAATCGCCCCATGTGCATCCATGAGTGCACGCTCAGGCTTGTTCAACATCTCAAATGCTACCCCTCGTGCATAATACCGATCTGGGTGTGGATCTAACCGAATGGCTTCCGTGTAATCAGCAATGCTGCCCTCACGCTGCCCAATGGATTCTCTGTACATTCCCCGCATACCCCAGGCATCTGCAAAACTTGGGTCTAGCCGGATCACTTCATCTATGCAGGCAACAGTGGAGGTATAGCCCGTCATACTCGCGGAACCGCTGAAGTGAGCGTTGATCGCCAAGACTTGGCACCTACCAAACCATTCTCTGGCCTGATATTTCCGCTCCTGTTCTGCGATGAGCCTGATTGTCTGTCGTTTCTCCAGCTCATCCTTCGATTCCGCCATCTGCCGTTTGAGTGCGTCAATATCTGTTGCAAGTTTGGCATAGTCATCCTTCAGTTTCTTGTATTCACTCACAAGGTTGATTCCATCGGCAGGAGACTTTTGCCTGAGCCGGGAGACGAGATCATCGGCCCTTTCACCCATCACCGTGGCCTTGATCTTTACGGAAAATAGAAGTCCATCGCCAACCAGCCGGCGGTTCTTTTCCAATACTTCCACTTCAATCATTCCGGCGGAGACGGTTTCAATTTCATCGGCTGTAAGTTCGTAGTGCTTTGCCCTGGAGTAGCTTTGAACATAGGTGCCTGCCTGCTCCACAGCTACACGTTTTGCTTGTTGGAGGGCACGCAGCTCCGCAACAAGGGGCGTCTCTCCATCCCCCATCGTGTAGGTGCCTTCAGCGGTAAGAGTCGTTGTTTCGGCAGAAGCGAGCGGAGGGAGCGATAGCCAGAGGCACGCAAGCAGGACGCACCAGCGATGGTAGCCAAAGTGTGACAGGTACATGCCATGTCTCCTAGGGACTGGACTGTGACGAGAGGAATTCTACGCTCTTCCTTGAAACTCGTCTA
>JANYEF010000400.1 GCA_025363325.1 Nitrospira sp.
GGATTAGTGAGTGGCCGCGCCTTGCTGGTGGGAGACGCTGCGCACCTCGTCGACCCCTTATTCGGCGAAGGCATCTACTACGCGATTCGATCCGGGCAGTTGGCTGCAGAGTCGATCCTGAAGCAGGTCAATGATCGGCGATGTTCGCTGGCCGATTACGACGTGGCCGTCCGGCGGGAGATCTACGAGGAGTTTCGGGTTGCGGTCCGCATGGCAAGCATTCTCTATTCGTATCCGCGTTTCTGTCACCGCCTGATGCCCCGCTATCAACACATCGTTCTGCTCTACTATGACGTACTCCGCGGGTGTGAAACCTATCAAACGTTCTATGCCCGAGCAAAGAGTCTGGCCAAATCTTCCTTCAAGGAACTGCTCCTCGAAGCCGTTTCGCTCCGTTGAGTTCAGAAAATCCTTCAACGATTAGCGTTCAGCTAACGAATGACAATCAAGAGATTTGGAAGTCTGCTGACAACTGAAGGCTGATAGCTTCGATGCAGGCTCGGATCAACACCAGGCGCCGAGGCGGCAGCTGACGAAAGACTGGCTCAATGCCCTAGCGGAAGGAAGGCGGAACGACCCAGCCGGGACAGAGGGGATCAGTCCAGTGGCAAGCCTGATCTGGTTTCCTGATGGAGCTGCAGCCGGTGAACTAGAGGAGGTCGCGGGTTCGGCCTTTTGGGCCAGTAACGTTGCGGGTTTTCCCCCTCCAATTTTCGCGAGCAGGCTCTTACCCTCGCTGGAATGCGCATTGTCCGGGTATTTTTCTGCCAGCAGCGTCAGCTGTTCGCCGGCCCAATCGTCCGCACCCAGGTCGTGGTAGCTGAGTGCGAGAAAGTACAGGGCATCGGGCGCGACCGTCTTGTCGGGGTACAGTTTCAAAATTTGTTCGAAGCGATGTGCGGCGGCCAGATAGGAGCCTCGCCGATAATAGAACTGGCCTACGAAGAGATGCATCTGGGCCAGGAGGTCGTGGCATTCTTGGATCTTCTGGAGCGCTGGCTCGTCATACCGGCTTCCCTGAAAATCTTTCCGCAGCCGTTCAAAGGCTTCGATGGCTTTCTGAATGGGGTCCGGATCACGCTCGATTCCCTTGGTCCGCTTCATCTGGCTTTCTCCGATTCGGAACGCCGCATAGGAGGCGAGGGTGTGGGCGTGATGGAGGTCGAGAAAATGGTCATACTCGACGATGGCCTCGGCATACTCCTCTTTCTCGAAGAATGCCTCTCCTCGCTTCATGATGACGTTGGGATCGTAGTTCTTTTTGATCGAATCGCCCAAGAAAATCTGTTCGTCAGTCCCGCTCAGGGCTTTTTTCGCGGTATCCTGCTGCTTGGGTGTGCTGGAGCATGCGGTGATGACGCAGAATACCGCGGCACAGAGGCAGACCGCCGCTGTCAGTCGTGGAGCAGCAGTCAAGATGGGGGAAGACCGTAACATTATTGGCTGAAAATGTAGCAGGAGCCCCGGCTGAATGCAAGGATTCGACTTCGTAAGTTGACCCCTGTGGCACCGAGACCTATAATCCCGCCGATATTATAGCGAACCCACATCGTATTCAGACCATATGATACGGACGAAGATTATTGGGACGGGCTCATACCTCCCTGAACGGGTGGTATCGAATCGCGAGGTGGGGGCGTTGTTGGGCATTGAGCCGGCTGTCGTGTCTCGCTTGACAGGAATTCAGGAGCGACGCAGGGCTGCTGCGTCCCAAGCGTCCTCTGATCTTGCGGTGGAAGCCGCGAGGCCGGCGCTTGAAGCTGCCGGGCTCCCCGTTTCTGAGCTGGGGGCGATTGTGCTTTCGACAACGTCTCCCGACACGGTTTTCCCCTCTACCGCCTGCCATGTTCAGCGGATGCTCGGTTGTTCCACGATACCGGCATTCGACGTGGCGGCTTCCTGTTCGGGCTTTCTCTATGGACTCTCGATGGCCGATGCGATGATTCGGAGCGGGCAGGTCAAGACCTGTTTGGTGGTAGCCGCAGAGGTGAAGTCTCGTTCCGTCGATCCCGCCGATGGCGATACGGCTCTCTTATTCGGCGATGGGGCCGGTGCGGTGGTGCTTCGGGGCGAGCAGGAGACTGACCAGCCAATCCGGGGGCTCTTGGGACTCCGTCTCCACGCGGACGGTTCCCAGCATGGCTTGATTACGATTCCCGCAGGCGGATCGCGTCGACCGACGACGTCGGGGACGGTCGAGGCGAAGAGCCACACGTTGCGGATGCAAGGGGCGCCGCTCTTTCGTCTGGCGGTCAAGCGATTGGACCAGGCCATCCGCGAGATCGTGAAAGAGTTCGGTATCGATGTACAGGATATTGCGCAGCTGGTCTTGCACCAAGCGAACGGGCGGATTCTCGACCAGCTCACGAAGCGGCTTGGGGTCTCGCCCGAACGCGTCTGTTCCGTGATCGGACGCTACGGCAATACGTCATCGGCGTCATTGCCGATCGCGCTCGAC
>JANYEF010000413.1 GCA_025363325.1 Nitrospira sp.
GCCGCCCGCGTGCAAGACCGTCAGCGCCACTTCGGCGGCAGACTTCTTTTGCGTGGAATGCATCCCGGTGGGAATGCCGCGGCCGTTATCCACGACTGTGACGCTGTTGTCGATGTGGATCATCACCTCGATCGTCTCACCGAATCCCGCCATATGCTCATCGACACTCTTGTCGACGACTTCATAGACGAGGTGGTGGAGGCCGTCCACACCGGTGCTGCCGATGTACATCGCCGGACGCTTCCGCACGGCATCCAGACCTTCCAATACCTTTATTTGATCGGCGCCGTAACTGTCGGATTTCGGTGTGGTCTCGGTGTCGTTACTGGCCATCAGTCTCCTATTTCATGGGCGTGAGGCTAGGGGCGAGAGGCAAGGGGTTGGGAGACGTTTTCTCCTCTAGCCCCGTGCCTCTCGCCCCGTGCCTCAAATCTTGATTGGCATGACGACGCACTTGAAGCCGGGACTGTCTGACTCCTGGATCAAACAGGGGCTCAGCGGATTATCCATTTGCAGAGAGATCGTCTCTCCATCCATCACCCCAAGAACATCCAACAGGTAGCGGGCGTTGAACCCCGTGTTCAAGGCCTCCCCTTCGTACTGTGCCGCAAGCTCTTCGGTCGCTTCTCCAAAATCAGGATTGCTGGAGAACAGCGTCATCTGCCCGGAGATAAACGAGACCTTCACCGCGCTCGCCTTATCACGGGACAGCACGGAGACACGCCGAAGCGCACCTTCAAGCTCGCTGCGATTGACCCCGATTTTCCTGCCGCTCTCTTTCGGAATCACTTGCTGATAATTCGGGTAGTTCCCTTCCATGAGCCGCGAGGTCAGCAGTAGCCCGCTCTTCCGGAAAATCATGAGATTTTTGGTGAACCCAATCAAGGGTTCGCCCTCGCCGCCTTCTTCCAAAAGACGCTGCATCTCATGCGCGGCTTTCTTCGGAATGATGGCTTTGATCTCTTGCGGAGCACCTTTAGCCCCGGCGCTTCCGACGTCCTGCTCGGCAACCGCCAACCGATGTCCATCGGTGCCGACCAGCCGCAAGATCGTTTTCTTCTCCGACGTAATGAGGGTCACCAACAGACCGTTGAGGATGTAGCGTGCGTCATTGTCTCCCGCGGCAAAGAGGGTCTTGCGAATCAACTCTAAGAAGCCGGCCCCGGCGAGGGGAATGAGCCCTTCCCGTTCGATCGTGGGCAACGCGGGATAGTCGGTGCTGGGGAGTCCGACGATTTTAAATTGGCTCTTGCCGGCGTGAATCGTCGTCCAGTTATTGTCACTCGAGGTGATTTCAATTTCACCGACCGTCAGTTCCTTGATGATCTCATAGAGCTTCCGAGCCGATACCGTGATCCCTCCAGGCTTCTCCACGGTCGCCTTGTAGAGCCCTCGCATGCCAATTTCGAGGTCGGTGGCGACGATTTCCACACCCTCCTGCTTCGCCTCAATCAAGATATTCGAGAGGATCGGCATCGTGTTGCGCTTCTCAACGACACCCTGGACCCGCTGAAGACCCGTCAAGAGTTCAACTCGTCCCATACGCAGTTTCATGATCTTTTCCCCTTGGCGCAGCCCCTCACGCTCGCAGGATCTGCTCCTTCAAGCTGTCCAATGTGGCACTCAAAGCACTGTCGCTATCTTTCGCTTTTATGACCTGCTTGCAGGCATGAATAACCGTCGTGTGATCTTTGCCTCCGAATTGCCGCCCGATCTCGGGATACGAGGAATCTGTGAGCTCCCGACAAAGATACATAGCGATCTGTCTCGGGTACACCAGCGTTTTGCTCCGGCGACGGGATTTCAGGTCGGCGATCTTCACGTGAAAGCGTGCGCCCACCGTTTCCTGAATATCATCCATCGACACGATCTTTTTCTTGGTGCCGATCAGATCCCGGAGCACGCTCTTGGCCATCTCCAGCGTGATCGTTGTGCCGGTGAGCGACGCATAGGCGCCGAGGCGCACCAGCGAACCTTCCAGCTCGCGAATATTGCTCTTCATCGTGGTCGCGAGAAACTGAACGACATCTTCCGGCAACGTCACGCCATCGTCCTCGGATTTTTTCCGCAAGATGGCAATGCGC
>JANYEF010000430.1 GCA_025363325.1 Nitrospira sp.
CCGTGGAGCGTGGGTCAGCGCCCGCCCTCGTGACAGGCAAGGACAGTGGTTCGACCGGTCTGGGCGTCCCAACTCAATCGGGTCTAAAGTCTGGCGCTCCCTCATCGGATATTTCACCATCAATATTGGAACAGACGGTGATGGTTGAAACGGATCTGGTTCGAGTCGGCCTGTCGAATCGGGGTGGGGTGGTTCGAAGTTGGGAGCTGAAACGATACCATACGCCGTCCCCTGAAAAGAAGCCGGTGCAACTCGTCTATCAAGAGGGGAAGTTCAAAGGCCCACTCTCGATTACGGTGGCAAATGCCGACACCGACAAGACGTTTCGAGAAGGCCTCTATAATATTGAAAAAGACTTTACCACTCTCGATGCCGCTCATCCCGTCGGACATGTCACGATGCAGTTCCACGATCCAGTCACCCATCTTGGCGTGGAGAAACGGCTGACCTTTCATCACGATAGTTATGTGGTGGATGTATCGGTCTCTACGGAGGGCGTGACCGAACCCTATGATGTCGTGTTGGGGACTAACTTTGGTATCGTGGAATGGGGTAGTGGGTTCATCGGTGTGATCGGATTGGCCTCGCAGGTTGACGACAAAGTCGAGAAGGAGATGCCAGATAAGGAACTTGAGCGGAAGGGGGCGGTTCAGTGGGTCGCATTGCACGATAAGTACTTTGTATCGGTGTTGATACCAAAACAGGGTGCGGCCGCGCTGGCCACGAATGAAGGCACTAAGGACAATAAGATCGTGTCGGCTGGGGTGCGGATGGCTGCGTCCGGAGTTGCGTCCTCGGTTGCGCTTCAGCTGTATGCAGGCCCGAAGGAATATGACACGCTCCGCTCGTTGAACGTGGGGTTAGAAAATACGATCGATTTCGGATTCTTCATCTTCGGCAGTTGGACTGTTGTGAAGTCGGTCGCCAAGCCGATCTTTTATGTGCTGCGATTCATCCATGACTATGCCTATAACTATGGGGTCACCATCGTCCTGCTGACGATGGCGATCAAGCTGTTATTTGTGCCGCTGCAATACAAGAGTTACAAGTCGATGAGAATGATGCGGCTGATCCAACCCAAGATTAAAGAAGTCCAGGAGAAATATAAGGGTGACCGCGACCGTCTGAACAAAGAGTTAATGAAACTGTATAAGGATCAGAAAGTGAATCCGCTGGGGGGCTTTCTCCCGATGATCTTGCAGATGCCGGTCTTCGTGGCCCTGTTCAATGTCCTCTACACGACGATCGATTTGCGCCAGGCTCCTTTCATGCTCTGGATTACCGATTTGTCGGTGCAGGATCCCTACTATGTATTGCCGGTGATCATGGGGATAACAATGTTTATCCAACAGAAGATCACGCCCACCACGATGGATCCGGCCCAGGCAAAGATCATGATGGTACTCCCGGTGGGCATGACATTTCTGTTCGTAAATTTTCCTGCGGGCCTTGTGTTGTATTGGGTGACGAACAATACCCTGACTATCTCCCAGCAATTGATCATGGATCGTTTTTTGTTTCGCGACAAGGCAATCGTCGTGGCAGGGGCCGAGCAGGGAGGCGGTACGAACGCCTAGGCGTTTTCCGGCTGGTCTATCTTGTTTATCTGGTCTGTCTCGTTTGTTTGGTTGAACCAGATCAACCCTCGCGTCTGGCTCGTCCCGTCAGTCTTGCGCGACGATTCTACGCAGACCAGAACTTCATTAACTTGGTGTCTGGAACAACGGAGAACGCCACGCAGGAAGCTCAAAAAGTCTGTCCAGCAAGGCCGCAGCGAGCTCAGAAGCTCAACGTACCGAAGCGTACGTTGAGCTTCTGAGCGATGCGAGAACGAAGCTGGCGGACTTTTTCAACATCCTGCTAGTGAAAGATTCGTCATGCACGGAGGACTCGAAGATACGATCTGTGCCATTGCCACCCCCATAGGGGAGGGCGGCATTGGGATCGTTCGGCTGAGTGGCCCGCAGGCGCTTGTCGTCGCTTCCCAGGTTGTTCGCTTGCGCTCTGGTAATCCCCTCTCATCGGTTTTCTCGCATTCACTACATCTTGCTGATCTTGTGATTCCTGCATCGGGCAAGCGGAATGTGGCGAAAGTCGCTCATAAACGCCCGCCGGTATCGGACCTCCTCGATGAGGCGCTCGTGGTCTATATGAAGGCTCCGCGGTCGTTTACGGCAGAGGATGTGGTCGAGATTCAGTCTCATGGTGGGGCGCTGGTACTTGGGATGATCTGCACGGTCTGTATAGAGTCCGGTGCGCGGATGGCAGAACCGGGAGAGTTTACCAAACGAGCCTTTCTCAACGGACGGTTAGATCTCTCACAGGCGGAAGCAGTCCTCGATACAATCAGGGCCACATCTTCCATCGGATTGAATATCGCGCAACGTCAACTACGGGGTGATCTTGCTCAGGAGGTGGAACAGGCTCGGACCTCTCTCCTGACGGTGTTGGCCCATGTGGAGGCAGGGATCGATTTTGTGGGTGAAGATATTTCTTTTCTTCAACGTGATGAACTGGTGCGTATCGTAGGGGCGGCGTGTGCCGTGGTTCAGAAACTGGAAGCGACGGCGCAGGAGGGACGGATCTTGCGGGAAGGGGCGCGCGTCGTCATCCTGGGCCGCCCGAATGTCGGCAAGTCCAGCTTATTGAACCGTCTCCTGAAGGAAGAGCGGGCGATTGTGACGGCCATTCCTGGGACGACGAGGGATGTGATTGAGGAATCCATCGATCTTGACGGAGTGATGATTCGTTTAATTGATACGGCAGGTTTGCGGGAAACCGAAGATATAGTCGAGCAGGAAGGGATTAAACGGACGCGTGCCGCACAGGGCGAGGCGGACCTCTTGCTCGTGGTGGTGGATGGGAGTGTGCCCCTCACGAGCGATGATCGGGAGCTCTTAAGTGCGGTCAGAGATCGCAAGCATGTGGTGGTACTAAACAAGGCGGATCTTGCAGATACAGTGGAGACGGACTCCGCCCTTGCGGGGCATCGGATGTACGTTATTTCGGCGAAGACAGGTTTGGGGGTTGAAATGGTAAAGTCGGCTCTTCGTGCCCAGCTAGTGTCCAGAGACTTTGAGGCAGCGGAAAGCGTTACAGTGACGAACGTGCGACATCGTGACGCGTTGCGCCGGGCTGGTGAATCCTTGGGCCAGGCTCTTGAGTCTGTGCAGTGTGGGATGGCTGGAGAACTGGTCTCAATCGATGTGCGCGCCGCAGCCGACGCGCTCGGAGAAATTACCGGCGTCATTACGACGGACGAGATTCTTGGTCGGATCTTTTCGGAATTCTGTATTGGTAAGTAGGCAAAGGTACAACGTGGGACAGGTGGTTGACGTCATTGTGGTGGGTGGAGGTCATGCCGGCTGTGAGGCCGCCTTGGCCGCGGCGCGCATGGGTGCGCGAACTTTGCTGCTCACGATGAATCACGACCGCATCGCGCAGATGTCGTGCAACCCGGCGATCGGGGGAATCGCCAAAGGACATCTGGTCAAGGAGATCGATGCGTTAGGTGGAGAGATGGCCCGGAACACCGATCAAGCCGGCATCCAGTTCCGCTTCATCAATACGAGTAAAGGTCCGGCGGTGCGAGCTCTCCGCGTCCAATGCGACAAGAAACTGTACCGAGAGGCCATGCAACGAACGTTGAGCCTGCAGGCAGGGCTGACGATCGGCGAGGGGACAGTCGATCGCTTGCTGACGCATGCCGGGGCGGTTACAGGCGTGGTGACGGATCGCGGTGAGCACATTCAGGCGAAGGCCGTTATTCTGACATCAGGTACATTTCTTAAGGGACTTATCCATATCGGCTTGAATCATTTCCCTGCGGGACGAGCCGGAGAGGCGTCCGCCGATCACCTGTCTGATTGTATGCGCGACCTGGGGTTCGAAGTGGGCCGGCTCAAAACCGGCACGCCTCCTCGCTTGGATGGGGCGACCATCGACTTTTCCGTGATGGTGCCGCAGCCGGGCGATGATCCGCCGCCGCCATTTTCGTATCGTACAAACCGGATTGAGAACCGGCAGATCCCCTGTCATTTGACCCACACCAGTCGTGCGACGCACGAGTTGATCCAGCGCAATCTGGACCGGTCGCCGCTCTACAGCGGCATCATTGAGTCGGTGGGGCCGCGGTACTGTCCGTCGATCGAAGATAAAGTCGTACGCTTTGCAGACAAAGAACGTCACCAGATTTTTATCGAGCCGGAAGGGCTGGATAGCCGTGAATTTTATCCCAACGGGATCTCCACCAGTCTACCGGTTGATGTGCAGGCCGCGATGCTGAAGACCATTCCTGGGTTAGAACAAGCCACCATGCTCAAGCCTGGGTATGCGATCGAGTACGACTACTTTCCTCCTCGGCAATTGCACCCGACTCTGGAGACCAAGCTTCTGGCCGGTCTATACCACGCGGGACAGATCAATGGAACATCCGGATATGAGGAAGCAGCGGCTCAGGGTCTGATGGCTGGGATCAATGCTGTCCTAAGACTTCGGGGAGAGTTGCCATTAGTGCTCGACCGGTCGCAGGCCTATATCGGCGTATTAATTGATGACCTCATTACAAAAGATGCACGTGAACCCTATCGGATGTTTACATCACGGGCAGAATACCGCCTATTGTTGCGCCATGGAAATGCTGATCTTCGATTAACTGATACTGGACGGCAAGTTGGGTTAATCTGCGACGAAGTCTATTCAAGGTTCCAGTTAAAACAGAGAGCAATTGAATCTGAGCTCCTACGGCTCGAAGAGCTTCGACCAAGACTCACGGAAGCTGTTCGTGAACGCCTAGCTCGGGTTCAGATTGGGGAGATCTCTGGGCCATGCACAGCGGCTCAACTTTTACGGCGCCAGGGGGCGAACTATAAAACTCTGTTAGAGGCACTCGAGGTAATAGCTGTACAAGACATTGAAACTGCTGATGAAATAGAGTTACAAGTCAAATATTCAGGTTACATCAAGCGCCAACTTCAACAGGTAGGACGATTCAAAAAGCTCGAGTCAAAGCCCATTCCTGTCGCCTTCAATTACGATGGCACTCCTGGGTTTTCACGAGAATCCCTCGAAAAACTAAAGAAATTTCGCCCCGCATCTATCGGCCAGGCATCGAGAATTTCAGGAGTCACGCCAGCAGCAATTTCTCTTCTTCTTGTGGCGCTTGAAAAATACAAGGGCGAATCTCGTCGAGATAGCCTTCTACAAGTCTCATCCTAGACGAGCAAATGCAGAGATTTTATCTGTCCATTCCAGAAAGTCTTGACCTCATCTGCTGATTCGCGTAATTGTTCCACGTGGAACATGAACCAGAATTGCGCAAATTCACAATTAGCTCCGTAAGGGAACTTGGGCTGACGATCGTGGATAGACAGGCTGAGCAGCTCATGCGCTATCTCGCTCATCTGATTGAGT
>JANYEF010000444.1 GCA_025363325.1 Nitrospira sp.
TAACGCCGGCAAGTGCTACGCTTACCGAAACCCTCGCTGGGGCGAAATCTGGTGGTGTTACCCGCGTGGGTCTGCGACAGAGTGTACGCACGCCGTAATCTACAATTACCGGAAAAAAGTATGGTACGACACCATGCTTCCGAGCACTATGCGCTCATATGGAATACTAGGAGATCATAACCTCGGCGTGATTATGGGAGACGCTACCAACAATGGGACCGGCGCAAGCGCGAGTATTTCTGGGGTAACAGTTGGAGCGACTACCACCATTACGACGTCTGCTGCGCATGGTTTTGCTGTTGGAGCAAACATCAAGATTACCAATGTCGGCGGTGTTACACAGCTAAACAATAATACGTACACCATTACGTCTGTTCCGCTATCCACCACGTTCGTTATCTCTGCTAATACTACTGGAGCAGTATATACAAGCGGCGGACTGGCGTCTTTGCAGCTATACACGTTATGGCAGCATGAGGTTGGGACAAACGCAGTAGACGGTCAGAATTCATACGCCATTGACGCATATATCGAGACGACTCCGATATCTCTATTCTCGTCAGAGAAGCCTACATTCGATAGTTTGTCTGCCAGCATACTCGAATCTGATTTTGTGATTAGCGGCAACATGACGGTTACGGTGCGAGGGCAGACGTCTGCTAATTCCCCTAACATCGACAGCCCGCCGTATCCAATTATTGCTGTGCCGAATACGGGGCCAACGCAAATTACTCCTATTAAAGAAACTCGGCGTCAAATGCGCCTTCGTTTTGAGTCTAATGTTGCTGGTGGAGATTTCCAGATGGGTGATTGTTGGCTGCATCTGACTACTACCGGCAAGCGGATGACAACGTGATGGAATCCTCCGCCATTATTAATATGCTCGGCGTGGGAAACTAAATGCCAGACGCATCACAATATGGGTCTCCGGCGCAGCAGCGCGCCGACTCTCTAGATACTCAGAAGCTGCAGGCTCAATACTCTCCTGCGCAATGGCGCATGATCGATTCTGTTGGCAATGGGCAACTTGCCAAAGACGCCAATGGGAACTGGTACAACCCGCAGACGCCAACTGGTTTTGACGGGTTTATGGATAAGGCGGTCCCAATGGCCACCGGGGCGCTCGCCAGCCTTGCATTTGGGCCAGAGGCTTACGGGCTGATATCAGGAGCGGGAAACGCGCTTGTTGACGGAGGTAATCCTCTCACTGGCGCCCTCAAGGGGTATGCCACCGGCAGTCTGGGCAGCCTGCTGGCACCGGTAGGAAACGCTGTAAGTGGTGCCGTGGAAGGCGGCACGCTTGGGTCTGTTCTTGGTGGCGCAGCACAGCAGGGTCTTGCAGGCGGTCTCGGGGCCGCTATAACCGGTGGCGACATCGGTAAGTCGGCCCTGCAAGGCGCCGTGTCTGGCGGTGTTGGCGGCGGAATGAAAGGCTGGGAAAACAGTAGCGGAGCACTTGACGCCTTAGGCCAACCGATGATTAACGCTTTAAATAGTGGCGTTGGCGGGGCGGTGTCTTCTACGCTGCACGGTGGAAATGCCACAAACGGCGCTATCATGGGTACAGGGTCTTCTCTTTTGGGGTACGGCGCAAATCAAGTTGGCAATGCAATTGGTGATGGCATTGGCGGCCTTATGGCCAGCAACACAAACCCGGGCGGTGTTAGCGATTCTGCACCCGCTTCAGCTAGCCCATATGGCAAGCCGCTTGATTTTAGCTCGTCCATGCCGACTGCGGCTGACTTACAGAATCCAAACATTAGTCTTGACGGCATGACGCCGAATTTCTCTTTTTCTTCAGGTAATAATATGAGCACTCCTGATCCGTTTTCCTTCGACTCGTATGCAAATTCCGGGCCGTCGTATGACCCGTCAGTAGGGCCTACTTTGTCGCAGTCTACAGATCCGTCCGTAAGCGGAGGTGGTTCTTATGGTTCGTATTCTGTAGATCCATTGCCGAATACGCCAATGGATTTCTCGTCTTCAATGCCGACACAAACAGACTTGTTTGGCCTAAATCTTGGTGATCTTGGACTAGGGTCTATTTCAGGCCAAACTGCATCGGCAGTTAATGGCGGGGCAGCTTCTTCCTCATCCCCGTCTACACAAAGCTGGATTAATAAATTGATGGGCCAGCTTGGCGTAGGCAGCGGCGCAGGGCAGAACGGCACCAAGAGTCTAAGTGCGCTGCAGCAGATCGCCGCACTTGCCGGCCTGACAGGTGTTGTCGGTAGTGCTCTGGGTGGTAACAAGTCCAATCAGACTCCAAACTATCAGTCTATCCCCGGCAGCGCTGCAGCTTCTTATGGCTCAGGTTCTGGCTCTGGCGGTAGCGGATTCAACTGGACCAATTACGGATATCAGCCTCGTGTACAGAACCCAGCCATGAAAGATCCAAATATTGACTGGACCCACTACGGCGAACAGTCACAGGCCAACAAGCCGGGCGGCGGCGTGTTCTTCACACCGGCTCCGGGCGCTCCTGTCAATGCCGGGTTCGGCCCGTCTCAGCAGCAGACGCCTCAGCCTGTCAATCATGCGCACGGCGGCAGCGTCAGGCAGCACTATGCCTTTGGAGGCCCCGTCAGTCCGCTTGAACGGGTAGCGGCAATGGCGCCGCAAGTGGCGTCGCAGAACCATGTCAACAACATGTCTCAGCCGCAGCCTTTCATGGGGCCTATGGGTGGACAGGAGCAGGCAGGGAATGACAATGACGGTGACGATTCCCCAAGACCCTCTCCTGACATGGGAATTCCCTTTGGAGACAATTTGCGCGGCCCTCGTCAGCCACCGCAGCTTGGCGGCACCGGCAATATGATGCCGGGGCAGATGCAGAATCGAGGCATGGACAGGGGCGATAGGTTCAATGGCGATGCGTTCACTGGGCATCCCATGTTTAATGGGCTTGGAAGGCAGCCTATGATGGGCGGTCAGCAGTTGCATGGAGCTATGGGTCTTAACCCGGGCGCGATGCCTATGCAGCAGCAGCCGCCTGCTAGCCAGCCTCCATCTGGAGGCACGCAGAATGCATTTACTGGTCTTAACCTAGACGGGCTGCAGCATCCGCAGCCATATTCTGGCCCGGTTCCATATGGAGGCACGCATGGGGCATTTAGTGGGAATAGCCCTCCCGTGCCTCCAGTAGGCATCACGCCCGGGC
>JANYEF010000452.1 GCA_025363325.1 Nitrospira sp.
GCCTGCGAAGTCGCTGTCGAGTTCCCCGTACAAGGCACGAAAACTCTGTCGGGCCTGCGGCAGCGGGTCTTGAAAATGTCCCAGTCCGATCGCATGAACGGGACGTTCAGGACTCCACCCACGTTGTCGCGAGCGGTAGGCCTGGTTGACCATCGTGGCTCGGAGCAAATCGCCGTGGCCGACTCCCACATCCACGAGGATGGAGCCAGGTTCGAGCGGGCTGAGTAGCCGGTAGAGATCGTCCAAGAGCTTCCAGTGCTCATGGAGGTTCCCGAGTTGGGGCAGTTGCTGCAGGTGCGCGGTCCTCAAGGCCTCACGCGTGATCTGCGAGAGGTTGTGGCGAAGACGGGTGCGTTCCATCTCGATGCGCTGTTGACGGGCCAGCATCTGACGGGTATGTGCGCGGAATTCAGCCGGAATGGTCGGGAGTGAGACGGTTGCGGCGATCTGCTCCAGGATCTGTCGGAAGGCCTGGGGGTGTTGTTTGTTGAGCGGAAGATCCTGGCCGATCAGCGGTGCGGAGCCGGTTGCCAGACGGGTATGGGCTCCAAGCGCAGTGAGAAACGTCTGTGGGAGGTCAGCTGGAGGCAACGGCCCGAGCGGATTGCTTGGAATCGTGAGAATGGCTGATGGAGAGCGAAGGAGGCGTAGATCCGCAATCGTGGAGGCCAGGTCTGTAAAGTGGCCTGCAACGAGATCGCCGACGAAGCGATCGATATTGACGTTGAGACCGAGCAGATTGGCGATGCCGCGTCGGAGTCCATATCGGTGGTCGGCCACGAGGTCATGACCATGGACAGTCATGAGCATGGCCTGAATATCGACGACCGGATTGATCAGGAGAAGCAAGTCGAGGGGAGGGGATTGCACCGCCATTTTAATGGCCACCCGTGCAGTCATGTCGCTCGCCATGACAATCAGGGGAGCGGTCGGCCACGTATGTTGCACAAACTCCACAACTTTCAGGAGGTCGGCTTGCATGCTCCGTAAAGTTGTTTGCTGCAGTTCGCCGTCGCTGAATCCCATGTGGTTTGTGTGGTCGTATCGCAAGATGCGGAGCCGATAATGCGCCAAGTAGTATGCCAAGGTCATGGCGTCCAACGCGGTCTGGCCATAGCCGGGAGCGATGATGAGGACCGGTGTGTTCGGTGAAAGTGGCTGGCGAAGATGGTCGTCGGTGATCATAATCGACTGACCTCGTGGATTCCGGCACTCTCGTGGAATACTGACGACCGACGCCGGCTGCGAGGAGGATTCCGATTCGCCAGGGGACGTCAGATGCTGTCGGACGACACGGTTCACTTCGCGCTCAGCGTAGGCTGTGAGGCTCTGAAAGCGCAGGCCGGCCTGAAGGGCAGGGTCTGAGCCTTGGTCACGAAATTCGCTGGGCGCTGCGGGATCCGGAGCCGACCAGATGACCCGTGCGGAGAGTACGGAGTCCGGCGCGCCTGGTTCATGGGTCCCGGGGCGACTCGATGTCTGTGCGGCGGCAAAGTGTAATGTAGCAAGGCCGCTCAGGAGTTCAGGGCGAGCGTTGAGGTGAAGACAGGCACCGTCACGGCTGAGGTTGGTGGTCAACGCCGCCAGGCGATGAAGGCGCCCGCTCTGGTCCTTCACATCGAGTTGGACTGGGAGCCTCACGACCACCCGAACCGCCTCGCGCTGGTCGAAATCTTCCCGCTCGTTTGGTGCGAGGGGGTTGGTGGCAGTCAGGTCATCCTGCTGTTCTGCCGCAAGCAGTACTTCAAGAGAGAAAGGCAACGTCTGTTCCTGCGCAGCCTGGACCAGCGAGGCCAGGACGGCGGCTTCTTCTCGCTTGGGCGAATCAAATACTACGACGAGATGGGAGATCGGCGTCCCGGAAGGGATCGAGAAGGGCCGTTCCTGCGCCTGACCTTGCAGTTCGAGTATCCCCACTGCAGTTTTGAGTACAAGATAGGCATCTTGCGGCACAACGGTGGGGAAGTCGTCGGGGAGTGTAATGCAAGTGCCGCCGATGCTGAGGTTGGAAATAGTGCCATCCCATGTCGCTGACCCGACGGTGATCGCGGCTGGCAGGGTAGTTGGAATTCGAGGTGAATGGCGCCGTTCCTGTTGCGGCCTGCCAGGATCGGATTGCAGAACAGGTGCCGTCGTCTCGCTCTTGGTTTCAGAAGCGAGTGCGGGCGGGGAGGCAGAGATGGCAATTGGCAGCGGGAACATCTCGTGGGAGGGGCGAGAGGCGACCGGCAGACGGAGGATTATACGAAGGGGGCCTTGCATCGGCGCCGACAAATCCAAAGTGCCACCCAGTTGGCGGACGAGCTGATACGACTCGAGGAGGTCAATAGACGGGGGTGAAGTCGCCTGAGATGCGGCCGACCACACCATGTCCGATTCGAACAGCTCAACTTCGACCTCGGTAGGCGGGGCGAGGGGAAAGAGTGCGGGGGCGTCTGCTGAGATGGAAGAAAGCCCAACTGCGTGCGTGCTCACAATGAGTCGATGTGCACGGCCGATCGTCAGTAAATAGGTCTGCGCGTAGTTCAGGAGATGGTGAACAAGCGTCGTAACCTGCTCGCGATGGCCGGCAAGGGGGGGGAGGTCCGAGGAGAACTTCCGTACGATGCCTGCACCATCCACGATGACCGGGGTTGTAGACGTGAGTACTACGTCAAGGACGTCGTTGATCGTGTGCCCTAAGGCGCCTTCCGTTCTCTCGTGGAGGGCCTGCGCCAGTTGTGCTCCGAGTTTCGTCGCT
>JANYEF010000472.1 GCA_025363325.1 Nitrospira sp.
TTCAACATTTCCAGGTCGAACTGCATGCACCGATGAAAGGAGAAGTCCGTCGGAGGTGCCTTGTCTCCGTATCGCATGCCCAGATGCGCCAACTCTCCCGCTGCGATCACGCAGTAGGCCCTGCCCGATTGCGTGAGGACCTCTCGAAGGCCGGTCAAGAACTGGTCGACCGATTGGCGAACGGTCGGATCCCCCAGGCTCGCCGCGGAGAAGGCACTCAAGATCGTGACGATGGTGAATGGCTTTTTGCTCCCCACGACCTCCTGAAGAAACGGGAGCTGAAACTCTACGGCCTGCTCCGCTTGATGACAGAGATCGTCTTCAAAGAAGGTGGGGAGCTTGGCCCTGAGCTGACTCAGGATCGGTTGGTCGGCGGACACGACCCCGAGAGGTGTCTCGAAATCCTTATCCGTCACGGCAAACACATGGTCCAATCCGGCAGAGGCCGTGCCGATGATGACGAACAGATCCGGCTGCTCCGCATCTTGCAGCTCTTTATAGGCCCAGGCATAGATCGGCCCTGCTTGCTTCAGGTCGTAAGTCGGGGCGACGAGGCCTTTGATCTTTTTTCCCGCATGCTCTGATGGTTTGAAGTCCGGTCCTTCTTGCGACGTAAAGAATCCGTCGATCTGTTTCTTCAGTTTCGCGCCGTCTGCTTCATACCCCCGTCCGGCAAACGATGCGCGACGCAGCGGGCTCTGCCGATAGGCCTCCCGCGCCAGCCGGCGCGCATCCTCAGCACGCTGACCTTCCAAGAACAGCTTCTCGTTCAGGTCGGAGACCAGCTGATCCATCTTGCTGGGCACAAGAAATTCACCGAATCGTTTGAGATAGAGCGCTCCGATTTCAGCCAGCGAATGTTCGCCGTCGAAATGCTGAATAATGAAAAAATAGTTAAGCGGAAGAACGAGCTTGTCCTTGCTCAGTCCCGTGGGGTCCCAAAGGACCATGTACTGCTCCTCACCCTCTTTGATCGGCGAGAACTGTAGATTTCGAAGAGCGGGACACTGGTTGGGATCGTTCGTGGTGCTGGGAGAAGTGGTCATGACGCTGTTACAATGATAATCGGCTACGCGGATTTAGCCCGTTTACTCGCATGCAAGACCGTAAACCCAATGACTTCTTCACCTGCATAGCGAACAATGACATCGTCATCAGTCATCTCGCTGTCCGTCGCATGGCTGGGTTTCTTATAGTTTACGTATAATGTGTCGGCTTCCGCGTCATACGTCAGCCAGACCGCATGCTGCGGCGCTCGATTGACCGCTGGGATCAACTTCAAGTACTCCTGAAAATCGGCTATGGCCATACCTGCCTCCTCTTTACCAGCGACCGCACCCTTCGTGTCACAAACGCGGTGATGATAAACCCGTCCTCGATTCCTTCCCGATAGACAACCACAAGATGCTTGCCTTCTTCCATCTCACGGATAGCCAGATGCTCCCCATCTCCGCCAAGCAGAATACGCTCCGGTTGAAACACGGCCTCCAGCACTTCAGATCGCAACCCGGCGAGTTCGCAATGTTCTTCGCTAATGTGTGCCCATCGCTCATCTGTGAGCCGAATGGGTACACCCTGCTTGGACACAACCAGATCGACCATCGCCTTCCTCAGAATCCGATCACAGGGTAACTGATACTATGCGCAGTATCAATTGCCGAACTGGTTGCTCTGGTTTGTTTGGTTTATCTGGTTGATTTGGTTCTTCTGGTTAGTCTCGTTCAACCAAACAAACCAGACAAACCAAATAACAGGAAAAACCTACTGCTCTTCAGGCTTGTTACGACTGGACCTTCGGCTCATCACCACTAAGGCGAGGATGGTCAAACCCAAGAGCCAGAGACTCGGCCAGCCATAGGAGCGATCGGTGAACTCGATGAGGTCGGTCAATCGCCCGATCAAGAGCGACATGCGGGCCATCACGGTGTAGCCGAAGGCCGCGCCGAACGCGATCATCAGGAAGAGGATTCCTGTCCGGGCCACGACCTTGCCTGGCCCCGTGTGCTCGACGGAGAAGAAAAAGTAAAACAACACGGAACTGACTCCGATCAGAATGATGATCGTATTGAGACTGCTGGCGGGATTCAGGAGGCTCCAAGTAAAAGTGACGCCTTCTCCCGGCACCAACGTCATCAGCGGGCGGACCGTATCCTCGATCTGTTTCAAGATAAAGGAGGAGATCGTTCGCGGGATGGCGAGCCCCGACCCAACGCCCACAATGAAGGCGAACGCGTACCGTGAGAGCCAAGCGGCTTTCGGCACATAGCGCGTGAGCATGAGCGCTCCGATGGCAACAGGAATCAACAGCGCCCACTCCCCGTTCTCGACGATCGGCTTCCAGATGAGTTGCACGATCACGGTGTCGTAGGTCTTGACGATGGTATAACCGACCGACACGCCGACGTAGAGATTCTCTGCCAGTTTGAACAGCGGGTTGTCCTTATACAGAAACGAGAAGATGAAGAAGGTCAGCCCCGTCGCGACCCAAGCTCCGATGATCAATTCAAATGCCATCGTTCGTTATGCCCCCGCCTGGCCCTGCTGTCGGGCTCTGTTGCGCGATGAGAAATAGAACAGGTTACACAGGATGACCAGCACAATAATGGCGAGATGCGTAGCCGATTGGGCATCCATGCCAGCGACGGCCTTACCCTTCTGGTCGATAAGGATTTCGTATTCCGCTGCGCCGCGCAGGCCGCCGATGAGGCCGTTGATCTGGCCACTGCGCAACAGCGGATAGAGCCCCGGCGCCATCACGCCGGTGCAGCCGCCGGCGAGTTCGAACTTGTACTTGTCCTTGCCGAACACATACCAGGCTTCCACACCGGGATTGCCGGCACCCAGGCTGACGGCATAGTTCACATCGCGCAGATTCGCGATGCCTTGCAGTACTGGTAAGCCCTTCGTAGGTTTGCCATTGTAGTCGGCTGGGAAGGCCCCATAGAGGTCCTGCCCCATGTTGATGATGACGGCAGTTCCGCCGGGGCTCCACCCGAGGAACACATAATCCTTCCCGCTTTCTTTGCCCATCTCGCGGGCGACCTGTGTGACAACCTGGTCGGCCATGCCGGTGCCGGAGACCCAGAGCGTCATCGCGATCACGCGGAGGTTCTTCCTGAAGGCATGACGCAGCAACGAGATCGCTTGGGGATGCAGTTCAGGCTTCGAGGCCGGATCGAAGTCCAGCGAGAGTAGAAACACGGACCCTTCAGGGAGCGACTCGATGTAGTCGTACACCCCGCGCACCTCCGGCGAAATCTTGATCGGCAAACCGACAGGGTAGAGCAGCGGCAAAAGCGTGCAGAAACCGATCACCAGGAAGATGATCCGCCTATCAATGCGCAACATGCGTTCAGCGAAAGTCACGGTTGCTCCTTCGTCGCACCGAGCATTCAGCCATCAGCAGTCAGCCTTCAGGTAACAGGCGAGTCCTCGATTCCGGAGCTGAGAGCTGACGGCTGATAGCTGATCGCTCGTCATCACTCCTTGCCGCCTCCCAGATACGACCGTTCCATGCCGAAGATAATTTTGATGGAGAGCGCGACTGTGCCGAGGCTGACGCCGATCAGGATTGCACGCCGCACCGACGCGTTCAGCACGTTTAAGATCCACTGAGACAGGTCGCCGCTGAGCGGGATGAGATATTCTCCGAGCGGGACGCGGCCCATCATGACGATCACCGCCGCAATGAGCAGCACCGCCGCCTCGCGGCTCCGCGCGCGAAACGACCGATAGGCGGCCGAGGCGATGAAAAACGCGAGGATGGCAAACATCGTCCCCTGGAGCGGGACCATCATGAAGTTATAGATCCACCCAAAGGCTGTCATGGTGCCGTCGACGGCTTCCTTGCCGTTCGACCAGAGGCCGACCGCAATGGTCCCGAGCATGCTGACGTACAGCACGAAACTATAGCCCCATCCCGCTTCTTTGCGCCGGATCTTGATGGCATGGACGTGGAACAGGCTGCTGACGCCCAGCACCAGCGCGAACCCGCCGATGATCTGGAGCCACTTGGTGACGGAGGTCAGCATCTGCTCCGATGCCGGGTGCGGCACATAGTATTGTGCCGCGAACACGATGCCGGTGATGAGTGTGATCAGGAGCGGAACCTGTCGGCGGAGAAAGATCATTTCACGTCCTTGAACACATCAAGAAATAATTGTGGCCACTGCGCGTCGAGCATGACCCCGAGGGTAGCCAGTATGGTCCCGATGCCGAGGACGCCGAGGATGAGCGCTTTGCCGATGTCCTGCCCGCGCAGCGTGCCGACCTGAACCGGTTCTCTGGAAAGATAGGCGCTGGCGGCGTAAAGCTCCTCCCCGATCAAGGTGTAGTCGCAGGTGGTGACGAAGAACGGCAGCTGGTGATCGGAGTCCGTCCCGGCGATTTGGATCGCGCCGGTGCTCGCGCCCGTTTCAGTCAACAGCAGCGCCTCGGCAAAGTACGCCCCCATAAAGAAATTCGCTGCCGGTTTTTTGCGCAGCATGATGCCGTCCACTGCCGCGGTATAGCTGAATTGATCCGACGTAATGAAGAAATTCGAATCGTCCTTGTAGAGATCGGGCTTGCCGGCTTCCAGGTAGGCCTGTTTCGTAATTTCCTGGCAGACGGCCATGGTAATCGGATCGCGGTGCGGCACGAGCAAATCCGTCCCATAGGCGGCCGTGCGTTTGGCCACGCGCCCGAGAATGACGGCTGCTGCAATGGTTGAGGGATCACTCATGTCGTGGGCGCCGGTGAGGTAGAGAATCGGCTTGCCCAACTCGGTCGCGCGGCCAATGGCCTCATCCACGGCATCGAGGCCGGGAATGCGCCGGAGGAAGATCTCCCGCTTTCTAGCTGTACCGATCG
>JANYEF010000482.1 GCA_025363325.1 Nitrospira sp.
CGCGGCTGCACGCCTTCGCAACGAACCTTCATGAATAATGCGGGCTAGCAAGTCAGGAGATTATCCGACGTCTTCCAGTAACCGCCCGTAGGTGTCGACTGGCACGAAATCGATCAGCAAGGTCAAGAGATTACGCCGCTCTGCTTCTTTGACCAATCGGTTCTCCTCCATCAGCGCAGCGGCTTCCGCACTCACCGCAAGCGGACTCATCCCTTCTTCAACCAAGCGATGATACCGACGGCGACATTCCTGCCATTCGTTGAGATAGGTGGTCCAGGCAGCTGAACCGACGGGAACGGTCGTACCCCATCCTGCCTCTATCGTATCCAAAATGAGTTCCGACAGCGCGGACTGATACTTCTGAGGGATGTGCGCCTCGATGGCTGCGAAGATCCAAAACAGGTTCAGCGAGAGCACTTCTTGCGTGATCGCCTGAGCCTGCTCCGTCGTCGCCTCGATCCCATATTCCTCCAGCTGCTGAACGGACAGGCCGGTCGGCATCGCTGCGACCAGGGCGACCGCGGCTTGCCTCGGTGTCATCGAGTTGACAGACATACCTCACTCCCCTCTCGTCCACGGTGGCAGAGGATACCCTACTGGCGCCAGCGTGCTCAAGCTGCTTGTCCAAGCCTGCCTCCTGTGCTAGAGTCCGCCGACATGATTCGACCGTTCGCCACCACATTATCACGATGGACCTGTGCCGCCGGTCTGTTGGCTCTCTTGGCCTCAGGCATCGTCGTGGGTGCACCTCACGCTCACGCGGACGAAAACCGCTGGGGATTCGGCAGCGACCTGGGACTCACATCCGGAACGGTCAATGGCACGGTGTTCACCCTGGCATTCAACGGTGACTACTATCTCGATCGAAGTTTTTCTATCGGACCGATGATGCAGCTCAGTCCGATGGGCGATCTCTTCCAGATCTCTTTCGCCGGGGTCGGACGCTATCACTTTCGTCTCAATAACGGCATCAACTTGGTGCCCTTGATGGGAATCGGATTGATCCACGCAAACCTAGACCGCGGGACCGGCCCTGGACACGTCGACCGCAGCGACACAAGTTGGTATATTCCCATCGGTGTCTCACTGGAGTACCAGGCTTCCCACAACCTCGCTTTGTCTTCGACATTGATCGTCAATCTCCACGACATCGATCTTTCTCCGTCGTTATCGGAGAAAGACCATACGAGCGTCGCCCTGCTGTTTGGTTTCCGCTTCGGCCCTTAGCAGGACGATGGGGAAACCCCTCGCTGCATTCACGCCCTCCACCTCCTGTACAACGTTTGCGGCAGCCCACGTCAAATAGGCGCAAGCACGTTGACGGAGCCCTGCGAGGAGGCGGCACTTTCACACGCTACTGGAGTATCCGAGGATGTGGGGTGAGGTGGTAGCTACGCGGCTTTGGCTGGCTGCCAGCGAAGCCCGATGTTCAGCAGTTCTTGCAACAGGTCTTTATAGGGATAGCCGGCTTTCTCTGCCGAATCTGCAAAATCTTCGTCGTGCGCGATTTGTGGATTCGGATTGGCCTCCAGCACGTACACGTTCCCCTCGGCGTCCATTCTCACGTCGATGCGCGCATAACCGCTCAGGCCAAGTGCGCGATAGACACGCTTCGCGAGATGTTGAATCTCCCCGGCTTTCCCTTCAGAAAGATTCCTGGCTTCACCTGACCGAATCCCATACTTGTCTTGATATATGCGATTCCATTTGACTCGTTCTGTCGCAATCCGCCGGGCGTCATCCGGTAGCTGGTCCATGAGCAACTCCCACACGGGCAAGACATGGACCTGCCCATTGCCCATCACCCCGACATACAGTTCTCGCCCTTCGATGTACTGCTCGACGAGGGCACCGGTCCCGACATTCGCGTGGATGAAGGCGACTCGCTCTTTGAGTTTGTCGTCATCCTGGACAATGGACGCCTGCGAAATCCCGAGCGACGCCTCTTCGGTCACCGATTTGACAATGAGGGGAAATGGCAGCCACTTGGGCCGCTTGACCGTCCGCCCCTGCGGCACCACCATGAAATCCGGGAACGGGATGCGATGGAACGAGAACAGCTTCTTGGAGAGGACTTTATCGCGCGCCAGCATCAACCCACGCGGGTTACAGCCGGTATAGGGCACATGCAGCAGTTCGAGATACGACACGACGTTCTGGTCGTACACCGCCACTCCATCGAACTCTTCAAGCAGATTGAAGGCGATGTGCGGTTTCCAGTCTTCGATGGCCGATCGAAGCACCCCGAGATCGCTCTTGACCCCCAGCGGCTTGACGTCATGGCCGAGCTTGCGGAGCGCGGAGACCACATCGTATTCCGTCTTCCACTCGGCTCCTATCACGTCCTGCCCGGTGAGGGGATCTGGAGGCACCAGATCTTCGTGCATCAGGACGAGGATACGAAGCCGTCTCATACTGCCACCTTATGCCGCCCGCTGCGCAAGTAGTTCATCGTGTGGACGGTCAGCAGAATCGTGAAATCTAGCTTCGCCTGCTCTTCCGCGAGGGGAAGCCGCAAGTGGAGCTGTCGGCAGCGCTGAATCATGTCTTCCAGAACCTGATCGATCGTATATTGATATTCGCCGGTCCAGGCTGCGACTTTCCGCCGCACCTCTTTTCGGAAGCGGTTCAAGAAGGTGGCGGCGCTCATTTTATCGGCGTGGGAAGGGGCGTCGGAAAACAGTCGCTTCAGATCCGGATCGTACAATGACGGTCGTTCAATCCCATAGTGCTTGCGCTTTCGCTCGTAATGCTCGCGCAGGGTCTTCTTGAGTTCGGACAGCGGATCGATCTCTTCACTCGTGACCACCTTGGGCGGAACATCAACCAGCCCCTCCATCAGCCCATCGACATACCGCAGCTTCTTGAGCACCGGCCACCCCTTGTAGCGGTCGGCCCATATCGAATCGGGCGTGAGCCAGACCGCGAAGGTCTCCGCAAAGTCTTCATCCGGATGGCTTTGCGCATACCACACATCGAGATGACGCACGAAGCTCCGACTATAGGGCCGAGGGCTGTAATATTTCGGATAGGGATCGGACGAGCGACCAAATACTTGTTGCCGATTGCGGAGACGGCGGAGGCGGTAGGCATTTTCTATGGCGTGGCCGACCTCATGCCTCAAAATTCGCATGCACCATTCCGGTGTCCCGCCCTCAACCTCGAGCATCTGTTCCAATTCAAGCTTCGCGAGTCGTGGATGGGCCAGATAAAACGGCACGGCAATCCCCGGTACACCATCCGGAGTAAACCATTCGTTGGACAACCAAAAGTGAGGCCGGAATTTGAGCTGTCTGGCTTCGAGTTCGGCGTAGAGTTGCTGGATCTGTGCGGACAGAAAGGCCCCGTCGAGGGTGACGCCGAGTTGTCTCATGGGAAGGTCCATGAGCTTCTCGTTCGACCACGAGACCCATTCCGGCTCGTGATGATGGCTATCAGACAATGTCATGACCTGATCTGTAATCGTTGCATCAATATTATGTTCCGCGCAGTCAGCCTGTAAAAGGTGCTGATCAAAATATAGCACGTACCTCAGCATTGCCCTGTTGTAGGAGGCCTTTCCGTTGATTGCCGCATAAAAGTGGAGAAAAAATGTCCGATCGAGTCCAAGAATGAACCGGCACAGGCAATCTGTATCGCAACGCCGGCTAACGGAGGCGAGAAAGAAGGGCCGGTGCCGTGGCCCAGATGACATCGATCACGGACCACACGTAGGCGCGGGCCCTCTCGGTGTCGGTCTCCCAATCCGGTATCACTTCGTGCAAATCCAGAATCGGCTGATCGTGGCCGAGACAGACCTGATTAAATAGGGGAACGTCGCGTCCGAAGTGTTCCCGAACGAAAACCTGGTGGTCTCGCCCCATCGCTATGACGAGGTCGGCAGCCTCGACAAGCTCCTTGGTGAGCTGCCGTTGAACGTGTGTGGCTGGATCAACGCCCTTCTCGCGTAATCGGGTCAGGACCCAGTCATGCACCGACTGAGGCTTGGCGTCGATCCCGGCTGAGCTAACGGAGCAGGACGTGACTGCGCCAAGTCTGACCTTGAGTGCATACTCTGCTGTCACGCTCCGAAAAACGTTCCCCGTACACACGAACAGAACTGACTGAAGTTTCCCTCCCGATCGGTCCTCATCCTTCCCCATGATCCCCCCGGTTGAAGATCGACAGCCACGCGGCTGACT
>JANYEF010000488.1 GCA_025363325.1 Nitrospira sp.
GCTCAAGGTGATGGTTGAAGAAGGCCCCTCGATTGCAAAATGGCTGTTGAGCCTGGGTGTGCTGTTCGATCGTGATGCGGACGGTAACCTCCATGTGAAGAAAGGCGGCGGGAGTTCAAAGCCTCGCCTCCTGACCTGTTCAGACTACACCGGCCTTGAAATCATGCGGGTGCTCAAGGACGAGGTGCTGAATCAGAACATCCAGTTACTCGAGTTCTGCGCCGCGGTAGAGCTGACGAGTGACGAGAAGGGGAACTGCACCGGCGCCATTTTCAAAGATCTCGACAACCATCGCCACGTCGTCGTAGCCGCCAAGTCCGTCATTCTGGCGACCGGCGGGATTGGCCGGCTCCACATTCAAGGGTTCCCAACCAGCAATCACTACGGTGCGACCGGCGACGGGCTGTGCTTGGCCTATCGAATGGGTGCGAAGCTGATGCACATCGATACGTTCCAGTATCACCCCTCCGGTGCAGTCTATCCCGAACAGCTCATCGGGGCCTTGGTGACAGAGGGCATTCGATCCGAAGGTGGACATTTGGTCAATGCGAAGGGTGAACGGTTCGTCAACGAATTGGATACCCGCGACGTCGTGTCCTCCTCGATCATTCGGGAATGTGAAGAGGGGCGCGGCATCCGCACGATGTCCGGCCGCATCGGCGTCTGGCTCGATACCCCGCTCCTCGATGCCGAACATGGCCCCGGCACCCTGGAGAAGCATTTCCCCGCGATGATGTTGCAGTTCGAACGATTCGGCATCGATATCAGCAAGGACCCCGTGTTGATTTATCCGACGCTGCACTATCAGAACGGTGGCGTGAAGATCGATACCAATTCAGAAACCAATGTGAAACATCTCTTCGTCGCGGGCGAGGCGTCCGGCGGATTGCACGGACGCAATCGATTGATGGGCAATTCGCTCCTTGATCTAATGGTCTTTGGAAAGCGGTCCGGGTTAACGGCCGCAGCTCGTGCCGCTGCCATGCCACAAGGGAAGTTAACGGTCGGGCATCTGAAGGGGTTCCGTGCCGAGGCCAAGAAGCACGGCAGTGCGGGCGGAGTCGTGTCGCCCATGATCCTGCCGGCGTATACAAGAAAGGAGTAGCGAGACAGGCGCGAAGCGCGAGAAAAGCGAGACGTGGCAGAAGTGTCACCCGTCCCGCCTTTCGCGCGAGTCTCGCTCGTCCCGCGGAAAGAATACATGAACGTTCATGAGTTTCAGGCGAAGCAGTTGTTCGGGCAGTTTGGGGTTCCGGTTCCGCGCGGGAAAGAGATTACCTCACCCGAGGCGGGAGCGGCCTGGGCAGCAGAACTCAATACCCCGGTCTTTGTCGTCAAGGCGCAGATCCATGCAGGCGGTCGGGGTAAAGCCGGCGGCGTGAAAATTACGAAGGACAAGGCGGCTGTTCCTGGTTTGGTCAAGGAACTGATCGGCAAGACCCTCATTACCCATCAAACCGGTCCAAAGGGGCGGGAAGTGCGTCGGTTGCTGGTCGAAGAAGGCGCCGCGATAGCCAAGGAATTGTATGTGAGCATCCTTGTCGATCGGGATAGCGGGTGGCCTGTATTTATCGCAAGTACAGAGGGCGGGATGGAGATCGAAGTCGTCGCCGCCAATACACCGGAGAAGATCATCCGGGAAGCAATCGACCCGGCCGTCGGGTTTCAATCGTACAACGGACGAAACATCGCCTTCGCGCTCGGGCTTCCTGCCATGGAAGCGGCCATCGTGCCCCCCTTCATCCAGATGCTGGGGAACCTCTATCGCCTGTTCATGGACAAGAATGCGGCCATGGTCGAGATCAATCCGCTGGTCATCACCGGCGACAAGAAACTCATCGCATTGGACGGCAAGGTCTCGTTCGACGATAACGCGCTGTTCAGGCATGCCGATGTGCAGCAGATGCGTGACCTCCATGAAGAAGACCCGCTCGAGATCGAAGCGGGAGAAAATAATTTGAATTACATTAAGCTCGACGGGAACATCGGCTGCATGGTGAATGGCGCGGGCCTTGCCATGGCGACGATGGACGTCATCAAGCTGGCGGGCAGCGAACCGGCGAATTTTCTGGATGTCGGCGGCGGCGCGACCAAGGAGACTGTGGCTGCGGGATTTCGGATCCTCCTCAAGGACCCGAACGTCAAGGGCATCTTCATCAACATCTTCGGTGGGATTGTCCGTTGCGAACGGATTGCCCAAGGCGTCATCGACGCGGCCAAAGAAGTGAAGATCAATGTGCCGTTGGTCGTCAGACTGCAGGGGACGAATGCAGACGAAGGTCGCAAGCTCCTGGCGGAGTCAGGCCTGAAGTTGGAAGTGGCAAATGATCTGTGGGAGGCGGCGCAAAAAATTGTGAAGTTGACTGGAAAGGCGGCGTAAGAGGAAGAGTGGAGGCACAGGGTTGATCCCCTGTGCTCGCGCAACGCGCGCCCTCAGAAGGGCCTCGTTGGACGCGCGCAGTGGGGGCTCAACCCTGCGCCTCCTAAAAACCGTTTCCCGATCTAGGGGGAAGTGGAAAAAGAAAGAAATGAGGATATCGTGAGCATTCTAGTGAATAAGAATACGCGGGTGGTGGTGCAGGGGATTACGGGCAAGGAAGGCTCGTTCCATGCGACGCAGTGCAAGGCCTACGGGACGCAGGTGGTCGCGGGTGTGACGCCGGGCAAGGCGGGGCAAGAGGTCGAGGGTATTCCGGTGTTTAATACGGTGCGCGATGCGGTGAAGAAATCACAGTGCGACACCTCGCTCATCTTTGTGCCTCCGCCGTTTTGCGCCGATGCGATTTTGGAAGCCGCCGATGCCGGCGTGAAGCTGATCATCTGCATTACCGAAGGCATTCCGGTCAATGACATGGTCAAGGTCAAGCGCGCGCTCTATGGCCGCGATGTTCGCCTGGTCGGACCAAACTGTCCCGGCGTCATCACGGTCGATGAAGCCAAGATCGGGATCATGCCTGGCTTCATCCATAAGAAAGGTGTGGTAGGAGTCGTGTCACGCAGTGGGACCCTCACCTACGAAGCAGTGCATCAGCTCACGACAATGGGATTGGGTGAAACGACGTGCGTCGGCATCGGCGGCGATCCGGTCAATGGCACAGGCTTCGTCGATGTGTTGGCGCTGTTCGAGAAAGACCCCGAGACTCAGGCGATCGTGATGATCGGCGAAATTGGTGGCGATGCAGAAGAGAAAGCCGCTGAGTTCATCAAGAAGCAGGTGAAGAAACCGGTCGTCAGCTTTATCGCAGGAATCACGGCCCCGCCAGGTCGCCGCATGGGCCATGCCGGTGCCATCATCTCCGGTGGGAAGGGCACGGCAACTGAGAAGATGAAGAGCTTGGAAGCAGCAGGTGTCCGAGTGGTGAAGAACCCGGCTGAGATCGGCGATGCGGTCAAGGTTGCGCTCGGGCGGTAAGTAAGAACCTCCGTCCGAAGAAAAGAGCATATGGCGTATGGCTTATGGCCGATGGCATGTGGGAAAAAGCAGAACTTTCTTTCTTCGCGCTATATGCTATTAGCATTCGCTATCAGCTCCTGTTCCCCGCCATACGCTATTAGCTTTGCTCTCCCGTGGGCCACCTAATTTCCCTTCTCCTACCATGTTATTCATGTTAGGGTGACCCCATGCGAGTATTTCTCATCCACGTACGCGACCCTCAGTTCTACGCCCTCCCGGCGAAAACGCGCGCAAAAAATGGCCGTATTCGGGTGATGGGCTTCCCGCCCATCGGCATCATGTCCCTCTCGTCGGTGCTCAAACAGGCCGGCCATGAGTGTGTGATGTTCGATCAGGCGAATCCCGACACGCCGAACGAGGTGATCCTCGAGGAAATCAACCGGCAACAGCCGGCCCTGATCGGTCTCAGTTTTCTCAGTACCACTAGCTATCCCTACGCGAAGATCCTGGCCCGTCAGATTCGCGCCACCAACTCGAAGGTCAAGCTGGCCTTTGGAGGCGTGTTTGCGAGTTTGAACGCCGCATTGGTTAAACTGCAGTGCCCTGAAGTGGATTTCATCTGCAAGGGAGACGGCGAACAGTTACTCCTCGATCTGCTCGAACGGTTCGACGATCCGTCCGGTGTGGCCGGGCTGACCTGGGCCAAAGACGGCAAGGTTGTGCAGAACTCCGGTCGACCGATGGAACGCCATCTCGATCAGTGGCCTTTCCCAGATCGCGAAGGCCTTCCGCTCGACTTTATAGAGTCGATGCCGCTCGACGTGCCGGCGGTGCTTTCGATGGAGCGGTTCACGACGATGCAAACTTCCCGCGGGTGCCCCTGGCCCTGTGTGTTCTGCGACATTCCGATCTTCAACGAAGGCAAGTGGCGCGCGCGGAGTGCCCAGCACGTGGTGAGCGAACTCAAGTACCTCGAAGAATGCGGCTACGGGTCCGTCTATTTTGTGGACGACCATTTTCTGCTGCAACCCAAGCGGATCGAGGCGATTTGCCAAGGCGTGATGGACGCAAAGCTCTCGATTCAATGGGGCATCGAAGGACGCGTGGATTCAGTCGCGCAGCATTTGTTTCCTGCCATGGCCAAGGCCCATTGCCGGACGGTCATGTTCGGGATTGAAAGCGGGAGTCAGAAGATTCTCGATCGTCTCAAGAAAGAACAGACGTTGGAGGAAGTGGCCACTGCGGTCAAGAACGCCAAGGCGGCCGGCATCGAGATCGTGCATGGTTTCTTCACCGTGGGCAATCCGGATGAAACGGTCGAAGATATGAACGCTACGTTCGACCTGGCCTCCAAGCTGCCGCTCGACACGTTCGGTTTCAATCGGCTCTGTGTGTATCGGGGGACCCCTCTCTGGCAGGAATATGTGAAGCGCGGGTTGGTCAGTGAAACCACCGATTGGTACAAGTATTTCAAATGCTCGGAGATCGATCCGACCTGCTTGTCTGGTGAGGTGATCAATGAGGTCCGCCGTCAGGGGCTCAAGCGGCTGTTCGTCTATAAGCTTCTACACTATCCCATCCAGACGTACCGGTTGTTGCGGCGGTTTCTCCGGTTCATGCCCGCGCGGGATGTGGCGTACCTCATCATCAAGCCGTTCCTGGGAAAAAATAAAGGCGCCACGAAGGCAGAGGTGCTTTCGCGGGCGGTCGAACATGGCGAGATGAAAGATGCTGCGGCACAGCTGACACAGATGACGGATGAGATGCTCCACGACGTCATGGAAGCGTCGAGGCTGGAACGGTTGCGCATTCAACAGGAAGCAGAAGGTTCGCGCGAGTTGCCGATGGTCCACTCTCGCTAGCACCAGAGACCTTGGCGCGTGAAGCGCGAGGCGTGCGAGAAAAGCGCGAACCAAAGTTCGAAGTTCGTGGTTCGAAGTTCTGGGAACCTCGAATCCTCGCCAGTCTCGCTCGACTATCCTGCGAGGTGCTTCTCCTGTTAGACCGAAATCCCCCAAATCTGCTTCGCTGCCAATCCAATCGCATAGCTCACGCTCACCGCCACGGTGATGATCGCGAGATTCAGGATGATACGGCGTTTCACGTCCATGCCGGATAGAAACGACAAGACCGTCGAAACCAGAATCACCATGAGCCCGGCGGTCAAGACCGAGAACAGCGCATCTGTTGCGCCGACTAAGACCGGCAGCACCGGTACCAATGCGCCGATAATGTAGGCGGTTCCCACCACGAGGGCCGACTCCATGGGCGATTCCTCCATCGGACTCATCTCCGATTCCTCGCCCAAGAACACTTTCTTGGCCAGTTCCGTCGTCTTCACTTCTTTCTCGCTGTTCAGGGCCAAGAACGAACCGGCGGCCATCGACAGGGCACCGGCCACGGCTGTGGTCGATGCGGCAATCAAGACCGTCGTGGCGCTGCCGAAGGCGCCGAAGAATCCGCTCACCGCACCGAGAATTTCTACCAAACCGTCGTTGAGTCCCAGAAAAATGTTCCGGATCCTTTCTGGGTTGATCTTCCGCTTGGTCAGTTCCGTGACGAGCACATCCTCGTGCTTGAACTCGTCCATCAAGATACCGCGTAACGCTTCCCCGAGGGGCTTGCCTTGATACTCGCGCCACAGCGCCAGATACTTGCGCACGCCATGGACTTCGATGGCTTCGAGCACCAAATGGACGGCGGTCGAGCCGAAGATCCTGCAGACCAGCATCATGACGGAAAGTTTGATCCGCCGGCCGAGGTTCAACTCGTTGAGCTTGAGATTGAAGAACTTCTGCCAGAAGGCCAGGTGGGAGGTTTCCACCCTGATCAATTCATCGAGGGTGTGGTGCACATCCGGCTGCGTCACGCTACGGAGCGCCTTGTAGAGCGATAGATCGAACAG
>JANYEF010000251.1 GCA_025363325.1 Nitrospira sp.
CCGGTCCCGGTTGCTGGTCGTTCCAAGCCCCACGACGCTGCTCCTCACTGTGGAGCGGCCTGCAGCTCGTGGTCTCGACAGACACGAATCAGCTCGGCCATCTTGTCTTTCTTTGCCAACTTCTCTTTGTGTAACTGCTTCATGGACAGCTCTTCGGCCGGAGTCAGTACGTGGCGCTTCTGCAATTGGATCAATTCCAGGTCTAGACGGTGGTGCGCCTCTTCCATAACACGAAATTCGTGGCTAGATTTGCGCAGCCGTTCCGCAATCATACTGTCTGTCAGCATGTCGCACCTCCTGGTTATGAAATTACTGCAGCGGCCTAATACGTCCTCCCTCACGACCGACTTCCTGTGTCTATCGACCTGACTCCGACACAATCGGGTCCAATCCCATCAGCAATGCATCTTCTATCGGATTGGTATAGTACGTTGGCCGGGTCGACACATCGCGAAACCCAAGGCTTCGGTAGAGCGCGTGCGCGGCATGGTTCGAGGCCCGCACTTCGAGCACGGCCCGCATCGCCGCTTGTGCCTGCCCCACCTCCAGAGCCTGTAGAACCAAGGCTCTAGCGATACCCCTGTGCCGCATCGACTCAATGACCGCCAGGTTCATCAGCCGTACTTCCTCGAAAACGACCCAGAAACAGAGATACCCGACAATCGATATGGAACCTGCGTCGCCAGGCGGCACCTGCTTTGCCAACAGAAAATGTGCAAAGGGATTGCCGCTCAGTTCTGCTTCTAACATTTTGCGCGTCCAGGGGGACGAGAAGCAAGCATCTTCGATCTGCAGAATGTCCGGCAGCGCCTCGACGGTCGCCGGCTCGATGCTCCATTCGCCCATCACCAGTCCCTCTCTGGCAGGATGCTGAAAAAGTCCGGCAGCTTCGTTCTCGCATCGCTTAGACCCTCAACGTACCCCAGAGGGTACGCCTCGGCCCTTCGCTCGCTGCGGCCTTGCTGACGGCCTTTTTGAGCATCCTGCGGCATACCTCCCTCATTACTCAAAGGCCTAGCCACGTTGTCATGCCCCATCTCGTGTTCCGCCCTTGCTTTTTCCTCGCGCCGCCCTCATGTGACCAGACGGAGTCCGTGCCGCCGCCACACGCGCGTTCATTTTTCTTGCCACCCGTTCCTGACGTAAGGCCACCGGCGACAGGCCGCCGGACTCTTCGTACTTCAGTTCTGCTGCAGTGCGTTGCACATACAGCGGACTGATGCCGGTTCCTGCATGCTCACCTCGTCGAAGCCGCTCAATCCCAGCCAACCCGATCGAGACGGCCGAGGGTTTCATCGCAGGGTCCGGCGCCTCGGCGATCGTGGCGGAGAGAGGAATCGACGCACGGATGGCTGAGGCTTCGACCGTCCAACCTTCGCCAAAGACTAGAGCCGATCCTGTGAGGCTGCTCCCCAGCATGACGGGCGTGCCCACCTGTTCTGATACCACTCGCTCCAACCGATCCTCGCTGGTCCAGCGAAACACCGCCCAATAGAGTTCCCCTCGACGGCTGTTGAGAATGGGACAGAGCGGGGTCACGGTTCCCCGGAGATTCCAGGCCATACCTTCAAGTGTCGGTACTACTGCCAAAGGGAGCTGACTGATCATCCGGAACCCGAGGAGCGTGGCCAGCCCGACGCGAAGTCCCGTGAAAGACCCGGGACCGATCGACACGACGAGACCATCCAACTGCTTGAGTGTCAAACCCGTTTCATGAAACAACCGATCGATCGTGGGCAACAACAGTTTTGCATGCGATCCAGCCGCGTCTTGGTCATGACGGGCAAGGACGCGCGAGTCATCGAGAATCGCCACACTCTGCCATGAAGTTGCAGTTTCAACGGCGAGGACTTTCATCGACCTACACGTGCCCTAGTTCGGATGCTTTGATCGGCTGATTCGGAACGATCTCGTGGAACGTCACCTGGACACTGCCCTGCCCTTTCCCGTCTTCCAAGGAGATCTTGAAGGGCCGCAGCAAGCGTACATCGCCGACTGCAGAACCGCCATTGGCGTCCCCGATCGGACGAAAGTCTTCGTACTGAATCGTGGCCTCCACGTCGCCGGCTTTCGAGAGCCGATCCTCCTGGACGACGAGCAACGTCCGCCGCTCAAACCAGAGTCGCCGCTGAATCACCTGTACACCGTCCTGGGACGGACCCGATACGTCGAGCCGATACCGTTCGCCATCCTCCACAAGCTTCACGGTTTCATTCGTCGCGACCGCACTGGTACCGAGCACGCCACCCATCGCCCATACGCTCAATTGAAATGGACGAGCCAACTTCCCCATCTCACTCATGTCGGACGGACTGCCAGAGAGCACACGTCCCATCGTCGGTAACCGCAGCGTGAACTGATCGTTGGCCTGCACGAACTCGAAGAGCTCACTCCCGATGGCTGTAAAACCTCTCATCCGCATCGCATTGGGCCGTTGATAATAGACCACGCCTTCGACACGCGTCGCGATGGGGATAATCCCACCGCGCACCTTTGCGGTGAAGAGACCTTTCATCGTCTGGATCGCCGCTTCACGCTGACTCAG
>JANYEF010000558.1 GCA_025363325.1 Nitrospira sp.
AGGAGATCAATCGCCGAACCGGGCAGATTCTCGGCACCTCCCAAGTCATCAAGACCGTCGATATGTTCAGGATTGTGGGATACGGTTACTCGCCGAACTATACCTATAACGGGGGTCCTGATAGCGGCTGTGGCCCTTCAGGAGGTGTCCCTGCCGAAGGGACGTGCCGCAGTTGGGGCGAGCCATTCGCCGAGATGTTCTATGAAGCGATCCGGTATTTCAGCGGCTTGGCCGGGACTGGCAACGCCACCACCCAGTTCTATTCGGCAAGCCCCGACAATGGCATTCAGAGTTACGCCATCGGGGACGGCACGTTCGCGTTGAATACGTTTCCCGTCGTCGCCAACAACAGCTACGGCGATCCCTACACAGGCTCGCCGCCGCTCTGTGAGTATTGCGCCAAGCCCTTCGTCTTGATGTTCGGGGATGCCTTCCCCTCGCACGATTCCGACCAACTGCCGGGCGCCCAGGCCTGGACATCGCTTCCCACCCAGGTCAACCCTTTGATGAACGATACCGGCATCTCCATGGCGACACTCTTGGCCAATTCCCAGATGGATACGTTGGATCCGATCGCCTCCGTGATCGTCGGGGACATCGGTGGCACGACCGATTCGTTATGTTCAGCGAAGGCCACGACCACCTTCCTCAACATCCGAGGCCTCTGTCCGGAGGAACCCAACAAATTTGGCTCCTTCTATCTCCCGATGCTGGCTCACTATGCCAAGACCACGGATCTGCGCGGGGCCTTGGGAAATGACACGACAAACAGTGTGAAACAAAGCATTACGACCTATGCCGTCGTGGCCAGTGCGCCGGTCCCGATATTGGAATTTACTGTGGGAGGCAAGAAGGTTCAGTTAAGCGCGGCGTTTCATAGTGGCTGCCCGGCGGCTGCGACTACAGCTCCTGCCAGCGATCTCAAGCGGTTCGGACCCCTAGCTCCAGTAGACTGCGATGCAGCGGGGAGGGGTGGATGGAACGCTCCCTCCGCGGCATACCAGGGGAACAAGGGCCAGCTGGTGGCCTTTGACATTTGTGCGAATGATGCGGATTGGACGGCAGAACAGGGGCTTGGCTACACCTCCTGCTATGAAATTATGTGGGACGACGCGACCTATGGGGGAGACCTCGAGCTCGACCTTCGTTATCGCATCTACGTCAAGAATAACGGCTCGACGACGATTAGCGTCAAGACCAAGCCCATGTACGCCAGTTCGGGGAATGGCAACTGGGCTGGCTACTACATCAATGGGGTGAGTGGAGGTAATGTCACAGGGGATGCCACCTCAGCCTCAGCCGCGGGAGGCGGCTCTCTCTCAAACACGGGGGCCGGGGAATATTATGATATCCGCTGCGGACAGAACATCACCACCAGTTCAACTGGATGCCAGCGGTACTTTGGTAACGGTGGTACCGCATTACAAACCGCTGCGCCGTATACGCTTTGGGTCGAACGGAGTTTCACAGTCACCGGTTCGAATGCCGGTCTCTTGAAGGATCCTCTCTGGTACGCCAGCAAGTACGGAGGATTTAAGGATAGCGATAAGCTTGCGACCACCGGCTACAACTTGCCGGACAAGACTGCAGAATGGGATGCGAACGGCGACGGGTTGCCGGATACCTACTTCTTGGCGCAGAACCCGCTGGAGTTGGAAGGGAAACTTTCGGCAGCCTTCGCGGCGATTCTGAACCAGACGTCGTCGGGAACGGCGGCCTCCGTGCTGTCGTCGTCCACCTCGGGCGAAGGCGCGATCTATCAATCCTATTTCTATCCGACCCAGTTCGAAGCAGAGCGGGAAATCAAGTATGCGGGCTATGTGCAGAGCCTCTTTGTCGATACGTATGGGAATTTCAGAGAGGATACGGTCAAGGACAACCGGCTTGTTCTGACCGAGGATCGCATCGTCGTCACGCGCTATGATGCGATCAATGACAGGCTCGCTATCGATATCTATGTCGATGCCAACGGGGACGGGAAAGCCGACCCAACGAGGGACACCTCGATTCCTGCTGACGGGATTTTCGATGTGGCCTTTTGCGACGATGCCCCCCATCAGTGCGACAAGACCCTGGTCGATATCAACCCGATCTGGGAGGGGGGACGCAGTCTCGCGCTGATGCTTCCAAGCGATCGGAAGATCTTTACCTGGGTGGATCTCAACAACGACAAGATCGTGAGTAACATTACCCCACCGACTGGTGCCGCGGGGGAGGAATATGTGTTATTCGACAGCACCAATCTGAGCAAGCTCACGGGCTATCTCAATCTGAGTGGGGCTCCGGCAGCCTATACGGCCGCGAATATGATTGATTTCATCCGCGGCACGCAGGTGACCGGGCTCCGTGACCGTACGTTGACCGTCAAGAACCTCGCCGGTACACCCGTTTCTGCCGTGTGGAAGCTTGGAGATTCGGTGTATTCGACGCCTGTCGTCGTCGGGCCACCCAGGGAACGGTATGACATTCTGTACGGGGATCCCACCTACACGTCGTTTTACAGCTTGTACAAGAATAGGCGGCAGGTGGCCTATCTCGGAGCCAACGATGGGATGATGCATGCCTTCAACGTCGGCTTCTTCCACGAGGGAGACGACACGGGAACTCCCGCGAAGGTCGAGCACGGATGGTTCACCAATACCACCACCGCGGATGGGCGTGGCGTGAACATAGGAGATGAACTCTGGGGCTTTATTCCTCAGGAACTGCTCCCTCATTTACGATGGCTGGCCGATCCGGCCTATACGCATGTGTATTACGTCGATTTGAAGCCCAAGGTGACCGATGTGCGTATTTTCCCGAACGATGCAGACCATCCGGGTGGCTGGGGCACGATTCTCATCGGCGGGTTCCGCATGGGAGGTAGTTGCGGGATCTGCACGGTCCAAGGTCAGAAGATGAATTTCTCGGACAATTTCAACGGGGTCGCTGGAGCAGATCCGGCACGCGATTTCTTGAGCGCCTATTTTGTGCTGGATGTCACCAACCCGGACAAGGTGCCGACCTTGCTCTGGAGCTTTTCGAACCAGAATCTCGGATTTACGATGAGCTATCCGGCCGTGGCCCGTGTGAGTCCGTTGAGTGACGGCAAGGCTGTGAGCACCAACGAAAAATGGTTCATGATCGTGGGGTCAGGCGCCACGAGCTACGATGCAGGGGCTGGACAGACGGGTAAGATGTTCGCCGTCAACATCAAGGACCGCATGACCTCGACCGCCGCAGGCGTGGAAACCATGTTCGATGCCTCGGGGGGAGGAGGCAGTCCGAACTCCTTCGTGGGCGATTTGAGCTCGTTCGATCGAGACCTCGATTACCGAGCCGATGTCATATTCGGGGGGAAAGCCATCAGTGTGGCACCGTGGGAAGGGAAACTCCTCCGGCTCACGACCGGATGCTGGAAGGCTGCTTCGCCGGTGTGTAACACGGACGCAGGTTTGTGGGGTGTTCCTACGGGCGTGCCCGGCGTTCAAGCGCCCTCCGAAATCCTGTATCAATTCAAGGATGGAGGGGGGACGGTCAGATCGTTGGGCCCTGTTCCTGCCGCTATCGGTGTGACGATCGACGAGACAGGCAATACGTGGATCTTTGCAGGAACCGGCCGATACTATACCCAAACCAGCGGAACGGGAGATAAGATCGATACCTCGGTTCAGTATTTGGTGGGTATCAAAGACTCTGTCATGCAAGGCTCCGGTGGATGTGTCGGCGGCGATGTCACGATCATCGGCTGCCGTTTGGACTCCACGCTCAACAACGAGCTGATCGACATGTCGACGGCCACCATCTGCCAATTGGGGACTGGAACCTGTACTGGGACGGGTGTCAACCAACAAGTCACGAGCGTGCCGGCGATCGCCGGTGGTGGAACCTATGCGTCGCTCATCGCGCTGGTGCAAAGCAAAAAAGGTTGGTTTGCCAAATTGACGGTTCCGGCAGGCGGCCTCCCGAGCGAGCGTTCCGTGGCCAACCCAGTTCTGCTCGGAGGGATCGTGTTCTTCCCGACGTTCTTGCCGAGCGGCGACGTCTGTGTGGCCGCAGGGTCGAGTAATCTGTATGCCCTGTACTATGTCACTGGCGGCGCCTACTCGTCGCCCATTCTGGGAATGACCGGGCAGAACATCAACAACAAGATGAGTCTTGGCGAAGGGTTGGCGACGACGGTGGCCATCCACTTGGGAGCCCAAGGTGATGGTTCGACTGGAGGCGGCAGCCTCACCGGCGTGACGGGTTGTTCTCAGTCCAGCACCGGAGCCATTAATTGCGTGAAAGCCGGCTCGGCTTCGTCCGTCGCGAGTCGATATCTCTCGTGGATCAATCAGAAAGATTGATCCGGCAGAAACAGACCTCTGCGTATCGCCCGTTCGGTGGTGCGCGGAGGTTGTGGGGCCTCATGTCGAAGGATTTTGTGGCCATACATATCTCCATCGGGATCGTATCTCTGGCCGTCCTCGGACTGATGGGATGCAGTCTCGATTCCTCTCAGCCGGACGCGCCGGGGGCTGGCACCGCTGGGCCGAACCATCCCCCGGTCATCCGCTCGGTCACCCTCGCCCCCATTCCTATCGTTCGGGAAGGGGTCGTGACGGCAATGGTCGAGGCCGAGGACTTGGATAGAGATGCCTTGACGTTCACGTTCAAGTGGATGGTCAACGAGGAGCTGAGGCCTGAAGAGGTCTCGGCCGCGTTTCATCCCGAAGGTCTGAGCCGTGGGGAGCGCGTGGCTGTCGAAGTGATTCCTCACGACGGGAAGGTCTCGGGCGCGCCTGTTCGTAGCGGACCGGTTCTGGTCGGCAATACGCCGCCGGCCATCCGCACCCTGACCATTCAGCCCAGCAGCGCCAAGGTTGGAGACCAACTCGTTGCGACAGTGGATGGCCACGATATGGATGGAGACGAGGTCCGCTATACGTACCGGTGGTCCCACAATAACCGATTGGTCGTAGAAGGCGAACAGGGAACGCTGGACACAGCCGGCTTCTCGCGGGGCGATGCCATCGCCGTGTCTGCAACACCTCATGACCGTGACAGTCACGGCAAGGAGCAGCTGTCCGAGCTGCTGACGCTGGCGAATAGTCCCCCGAGATTCACCTCATCCGGTCAGGGAGTTCTGGCGCAGGGACAATTCGGCTACGTCGCATCGGCGGTGGATCCCGAAAATGATCCCCTTACCTTCGCGCTCGAATCGGCTCCGCCCGGCATGACGATCGATGAAAAAACGGGACGGATTCAATGGGAAGCTTCTGCCGCCTCGGCGGGAGTCTATCGGGTAAAAGTTTTGGTCAAGGATGACCATCAAGGATGGGCCTCGCAAGAATTCAATGTGGCTCTCGGCAATGCCGTGACCGCCAAGCGCGAAGGGCCTTGACGACGCGCCATGCGCTGATTCGACTCTCTGCTTGTCACACCTTTCCTCGGTTTGCTAGAATCACCCGTCTACCGTTACATGGAGGGAGCACGCCTTCGCGCTTGTGCGTAAACTTAAACTTCGAGAAGGCACCAACACCGCCATTCTGTTCGGGCACCACGACCGGCACCTCAAGCTGATCGAAGAAGACCTCGGCGTGCGCCTCTCGGCGCGCGGCGAAGAACTCACTCTCGACGGGACGCCAGACGCCACTCGCCATGCGGAACGCGTCCTCACGGAACTCGCCACCCTCGCTAACGACGGGATGGTCCTCCAGCCAGACGACATCACCCACGCCTTGAGCGCGCTCCGGCAGAGTCCCGAGACTCCGATCAAGGAATTACTCTCCAGCTCCGCAGCCATCGTCACCAAGAAACGCTTCGTCGCGCCGAAAACGCCGACGCAAAAATCCTATATCGAAGCCATCGAGACGCACGACATCGTGATCGGCATCGGCCCGGCCGGAACGGGCAAGACCTATCTGGCGATGGCGATGGCGGTGAGCGCCTTGATGAAGAAGGAAGTGAGCCGCATCATTCTCGCCCGGCCGGCTGTTGAAGCAGGGGAGAAGATCGGATTTTTACCCGGCGATATGTATGCCAAAGTGAATCCCTATCTCCGCCCCCTGTACGATGCGCTATTCGATATGATGGATATGGAACGGGCTACGCGCGCGATCGAGCGAGGGGATATCGAAATTGCGCCACTCGGTTTTATGCGCGGCCGCACGTTGAACGATTCGTTCGTCATTCTCGACGAAGCGCAGAACGCCACGGCGGAGCAAATGAAGATGTTCCTCACACGGCTCGGGTTCCATTCCAAGGTGGTCGTCACCGGTGATATCACTCAGGTGGATCTGCCGCCCGAACGGGTCTCCGGCCTGATCGAGGTGCGGGAGATTTTGCGCAACGTCGAGGGCATTCAATTCGTCTACTTCGACGAGCGTGACGTGGTCCGTCACAAGTTGGTGCAGGACATTATCAAAGCCTACGATCACCACCAGAACCCCACTCAGTTTTCCGGTCCCTCATCGGGCGCAGCGGGACATCGACCGTCGCCGGTGCCGCATCAAAAACAGCCGAAGTCTGCCACCCCGTTTTCACCGCTCACGGACCCGTGGGGCCAGTCGCATTAACAGGATGCTGAAACAGTCCGCCAGCGGCGTTCTCGCTTCGCTCAGAGGCTCAACGTACCGAAGCGTACGCCTCGTCTCTTCGCTCACTGCGGCCTTGCTGGACAGCTTGTTTGAGCATCCTGTGGGATATTCATCTATTGTCCATGACTTGTGGGCCACGAGGTTTCCTGCATGCCACAATAGTTTTTCCGCAACCTGCTAATGCCTGTCCTTATGCAGAGTCAGATTCGAGGTGTGACGTTTGACCAGGCGCGTCTGGATCGATTGGCGCGGGCGATTCTTTCTGACGTCGGGGAAGCGTCGGCGGAGCTGGGCATCCTGTTCGTGGGCGATCAGCGAATGAGGAGTCTCAATCGTCAGTATCGAGGCAAGGATCGCACGACCGACGTGCTAGCTTTTGCCATGCGGGAGGCGCCCCATTGCTCGTCAGATTTGCTTGGCGACGTGGTGATTGCCGTGCCGACGGCAGTCCGCCAAGCGAAACAGGGCCAACGATCGCTGGACGAGGAGCTGGTGGTGCTCTTGGTCCATGGCATTCTGCATCTCTGCGGCTACGATCATGAGCGGAGTGAGAAAGAAGCGTGCCGGATGCGTCGTCGGGAACGGATGATCTTGCGGTCGCTCGCGCGGTTGCCGACACGAGTGAATCGAACGCATCACGCATCACGTATCACGCATCACAAGTAGATCTATGGGATGGCTGCAGCGACTGAGTGACGGGCTCACCAAAACACGCGATGTCGTTCGCGGGTCCTTGGATCGACTGCTTGGCCGTGCGGCAGATCCTGCCCTCTTGGAGGAATTCGAGGCGGCCCTTATGGCCTCCGATCTCGGTGCCCGAGTTGTGGATCGCGTGATGGAGCGCCTCAAAAAACAGCTTCAAGGGACCGATGCTTCGCAAGCAGGTCGGGTACAGAACGTGTTGCGGGACACCCTGCTCGACGTGCTGACGCCCGTGCAAGGGCTGTCGTTGGAGTCCCTGCTCGCGAAAGGTCCCAAGCCGTTCGTTATTCTGGCAGTGGGGGTGAACGGTGTGGGTAAGACGACCACGATTGCCAAAATCGCGCAACGGCTCGTGCAGGCAGGGAAGGTGCCGTTGTTGGTGGCAGCCGATACCTTTCGTGCAGCGGCGATCGATCAACTACAAGTCTGGGCCGACCGTGTCGGCGTCGACGTGATCCGTCACCGCTATGGAGCCGATCCCGCCGCCGTCGCGTTCGATGGGATTACCGCCGCGAAAGCACGGCAAGTGGATGTGGTGTTGATCGATACGGCAGGACGGCTGCACACGAAATCGAATCTTATGGATGAACTCCGCAAGATCGCGCGCGTCATCGGACAGGAATGTCCTGGTGCACCACACGAAGTGCTCCTCGTGCTGGACGCCACGGTTGGGCAAAACGCGCTATCGCAAGCCCGTCAATTCCATCAGGTGGTCGGCGTTACCGGCTTGGTTCTGACGAAGCTCGACGGCACCGCTCGCGGAGGGATCGTCGTCGCGATCGCTGAAGAACTCAAGTTGCCCGTGAGGCTGGTCGGAGTCGGGGAGTCGGTCGAGGATCTGCAGGATTTTCAGAGCGAAGCCTTTGTGGACGCGCTCCTCGGGACATCGGCGCCGCCCTCCGCGTAGCAGGATGCTGAAACGTCTCCCAGCGTCACAAGCGCGATCCGAAGTTCGAAGTTCTGGGTTCGAAGTTCCGAAAACCTCGAACTGTGAACCGCGAACCTTCGTCCGTCCCGTCTGTCTCGCATGGCTCTTCTGCGTAGCACCCGGTGAGATCCCGTCATTTTCTTCTCAGCCGACATCGCCTGTGGTAGGCTGAACTTGCGAATTCTAGCATCCTGCGGAAAAGCAAAACCGGCCCGCCGAAAATCCAATGGTCTGCATGTCTGGGGCAACAGGACAGACCTCGCAGGATGCTCAAAAAGTTCGTCCAGCAAGGCCGCAGCGAGTGAAGGGCCGAGGCGTACCCTCTGGGGTACGTTGAGGGTCTGAACGATGCGAGAACGCCGTATGGGAAAGGGCGCGTCTCGGCGCGCCGGGGTCGGGCGGGTGAGAAGAGCGACTTTTTCAGCATTCTGCTATACGTGCTATGCATTCCTGCCCGTGAGGCTGAAGTATGATCAAAATTCTGGTTATCGACGACGATCGCATGAACTGCGAGCTGATCCAGTCCGTCTTCACCCGACATGGGTATCAGGTGCTGTCGGCGACGAGCGGGATCGAAGGCTTGACTATCTTCCGCCAGCAGGCCCCGCGGGTCACCATTCTTGATCTTCGCATGCCAGAAATGGATGGTCTGACAGTCCTTAAAGAAATCCGTGCATACGATCCCCATGCGCCGGTAATTATCCTGGGCGGTGGAGCGACCGAAGAACAGGAAAATCAAGCGCGGGGGTTGCGCGTCACCGATTTTATTCGAAAGGGCCTGTCGCTTGATGTGCTGGTCGAATGCGTCAACCGGGTGGTGCAGCTTCCGGCTAAATCCGTTCCCGCTCTGCCGGTGGCGGGGAGCACAGCTGTGGCCGATACGGGGGAAACGATCCTCGTTGTCGATGACGAGCCGTTGGTTTGCGACTTACTCGTCCAGTTTCTCAGCCTCCGCGGCTATCGGGCCTTCGGCGTAAGAGACGGCGCTGAGGCCCTCTCGATGGTGGAGCAATCGCCGCCCGACCTGGTCCTTCTCGACCTGTTCATGCCCGGCATGAACGGCGTTGAGGTGCTCCGGCAACTCCGCCAGCGCGAATACACGGGCGGGGTGATCATCATCACCGGGAGTCACGACGAAGACAGTCTCGATGAAGCCTGGTCCCTAGGTCCGCAAGAAGTCATCGGGAAGCCGCTCGACTTGGAGCAATTGCTGACGTCCATCCAGCTTGTGCTCGTCTGCCGAGAATGCTAAAACCCTTCCGATGCCAATCGGAAGCAGGATGGTCTCTTTCCCCTGTCTCTTTCTCCTCGCGCTCCTCAGCCACGGGGCTCTCGGTATAGCCTGCGCAGCCGACCCAGTCCTGCCGCGAGTCGTCATTCGGCATCACGACCTATTCGTACAGATCGTCCCCGAGCAACATGCGCTCATCGCCAAGGACCGGCTGACCCTTGAGGTGCCGGAGGCACAGCCTTCGATCCGTTTCACCCTCGCCTCCACGCTTCAGATTGATCACATTGCACTCGTGCAAGAGTCGGCCGGGACGGCAGTCTCTATTCACGATGTGCCGTTTGAACTCGAGCCTGGTCTATCGCCGGAGTCGGCGCAAGAGGTCCTCATTCCCTCGAAGGTCGTGTCTGCCGGACTGGTGACGCTGGATGTGTACTACCATGGCGTCATCAACGATCCGCCGCGCGATCCCCGCCATCTTCGGTTTGTGACGCCCAGTGAAACAGCCGGACATATCGGGCCGGAAGGCGTCTATGTGAGCAGCGAGAGCCACTGGTATCCAGATATCCCGGAATCACTCAGCACCTATGTGCTGCAAGTCGCCGTGCCAACGGGGTGGACCGCCGTGACCCAAGGGAAGGCCGGTGAGTCGCGTGCCTGTCCCGCCGGGCTCTGCCGCGACGATCAAATGGTGATGACAGAATGGGTCGTGACGCAGCCAAGCGAGGCCCTCACACTCGTGGCCAATACATTTGTCACATCGTTTCGCGACTGGACGGCCAAGACCGGTCAGAGGATTCAGCTCTCGACCTATCTCTTTCCCGACGATGCGCATCTGGCGGATGAATATCTCGATGCCACCGTGCGCTACCTGGACGTCTATATCCCTCTTCTGGGTCCCTATCCGTTCGAGAAGTTTGCCGTGGTGGAGAATTTCTTTGCGAGCGGGCTCGGCATGCCCTCGTTCACCCTGCTGGGGAGCGGCATCATCAAGCGGCATTATGTGCAACCCTACGCGCTCGGCCATGAGATCGTGCATTCGTGGATCGGCAATGCCGTGTTCAATCGCGCCGAACGCGGGAATTGGGTGGAAGGTCTGACGACCTATCTGGCCAATTATTACTGGCTTGAACTGATGGGAGATCATGCACAGGCGCGGGACCAACGCCGTCTGATGGTGCAGGGCTACAATCTCCACGTGACGCCGGAGCGGGACTATCCGGTCGCGCAATTCACGCAAAAACAGGATGAGCATGACAATGCCATCGGCTATCAAAAAGCCGCCATGCTGTTTCACCTCCTGCGCCAGGAGGTGGGAGACGAGACCTTCTGGCGGGCCTTGAAGATCCTGGTGGCGCAGTATCGTGGCCGGCATGCGGAATGGCGCGATCTTGAGCGGGTCTTTGCAGAAGAGAGCCGCCAGGATCTCCGATGGTTTTTTGCGCAATGGGTGGAACAGGATGGGGCGCCGGTGCTGTCATTGTCTGAGGCTGTCGCCCGTCCGGTAGCGGGGGAGCCGACGCAGGCCTTTCAACTGGAGGCCACGATCGTCCAATCCAACAGGCCCTTTCGTTTCCCCCTTCAGCTGCTGATTCGCATGGAGGGTGACCGTGAATATGTTCTGACTGTGCCGTTGCACGCGCTGCGGGAGACGATCTCCGTGACCTTGCCCGCGCGCCCGATCGCAATCGATATCGATCCCGAGTTCATGACCGTCCGACGAATTGCCCGGTCATCGTTGCCGCCGGTGCTTACCCACTATGTCACTGATCGGCGGCGATCGGTGCTGACGGCGTTTACGGATGAGCCGGAACATCCCTCACCGTTTCGGGACGTGGTCACGCGCATCGAAGCCCAGGAACAGCAGAGACCGATCGACGACCGGACTGTGATTGCCCCGCTGGCTCAGGATGGGCTGTTGCCTCAGGAAGGTTCGGTGTTAGTATTGGGTGGTCCGGAATCCCGTTCGGGTATCCAATCGATCTTGGCCAGGCACTGTGGCGAGCGCGCGACTCTGAACGACAAGGGTGTCACGGTGATGGGGACGGCGCACGAAGGGCCGGGGCTGGCCTTCCTGGTCAGTTGCCACCGGGTTGACCGCCCAGGCAGCGTCGTGACGGTGCTGTATGCGGCCACGCCGCAGGCTGTGGCAAAGATGGCGCGGCTGCTCTTTTTTTATGGATGGAATAGTTTCCTGTTGTTCAAGGATGGAGCGGTAGTCACTCGTGGCGAGTGGCCACTCGCGAACGATCGTACGGAGGTGCGTCTCGATGCCAGCAATCCCATTCGGTAAGTGGTGCATGATCGGACTCGTCTGTCTGTTGCTGGGTGAGCAGACGGGACAGGCAGAGGGCCTTGCCTCGAAGGCTCGGGTGGTTCCCGCGCACCAGGCTGAGCGGCATCTGAAAAATATTCGCCAGCTGACGGTGGGCGGGAAGAATGCCGAAGCCTACTTTTCTTTCAGCGGGAACAAATTGATTTTCCAATCCACGAACAATTGGATGAAAGATACCTACGCGGCCACGCTTAAACCGGCCGACGCCAGGCTGAGTTGTTATCAGATGTACGTGATGGACCTGGACAGTGACACCGTTCGATTGGTGAGCACCGGCATGGGCGCTACGACATGCGGATACTTTTTCCCGGGCGATCGCCGCGTGCTCTATTCGTCGACCCATGCGTCGGGGCCGAACTGTCCGCCGGAGCCGAAGCGGGGTGGGGCCTACCGCTGGGCTTTGGACGACTACGATCTCTATGCCGTACGCATTGATGGGCAGGAGATGCAGCGGCTGACCTCCACGCCGGGCAACGATGCGGAAGCGACTGTGTCGCCGGACGGTAAGACGATCGTCTGGACGTCCGTGAAAGACGGAGACCTGGATCTCTATGCCATGAATCTCGATGGCTCGAAGCCCCGGCGGCTGACGAACGAGATCGGCTACGACGGCGGAGCGTTCTTCTCGCCGGACAGCAAACGCATCGTCTACCGGGCGTCGCATCCCACCGATCAGGCGGAGATCGACAAGTATCAGGACTTGCTCAAACAGCGGCTGGTGGAGCCGGGGCAACTTGAAATTTTCGTGATGAATGCGGATGGAAGCGGCCAGCGACCGGTCACCTCGAACGGCGCCTCGAATTTTTCGCCGTTCTATTTCCCCGATGGCAAGAGGATCATCTTCTCCTCGAATATCGAAACGAAAGGTGAAGGAGGCCGACCGAGCTTTCATCTCTACGCGATCGGTGAGGATGGCCAAGGTCTCGAGCGGCTCACGTTCGATGGACAATTCAACAGTTTCCCCATGTTCTCGCCGGATGGCGCCACCTTGGTCTGGGTGTCGGATCGCCAGGCCACGATGCCTCGTGAGTTCAATGTCTTTCTCGCCGACTGGGTTCCTTAAGGCGGTGATCAGCGATCAGTGATGAGTGATCACATAAGCCAAGACCGCGACCCTGTCCCGAATACCCATCACCCATCACCCAGCACCCGTCACGTATCTGTGCGGTTGTTTCGCCTCGCACCCCTGGCTTTGTCATGTGCCGCCCTCGTGCTCGCGTTCGCGGGGCTGTTTGAGTGGGATGTGCCGCTGACCCGGTTCATCCGTTCCCTCAACGATTCTCACATGGACCACCTCGCCAATCCCTGGCTGGCTCAGCTCAGCGATATCGGTGACCGCCTCGGCAAGGGGGAGTCCCTGGTGATCCTAAGCCTCGTGCTGCTGGCGGTCGGGTATGGATTGAAACATCCGGAGTGGAAAGACGCCGGTCGGCAGAGCCTCATCGCGCACGGTCTCGCTGCGTTGAGCGCCAATATTTTGAAACATGCCATTGGCCGTCCCCGGCCCAAGTTCATGCATGCCGGCAACCTTGAGTTTTCCCCTGCCGGCGGGAGCGGATGGGACTCGTTTCCGTCCGGGCATGCGGCGGCAGCATTCGCGGTCGCAACGGTACTGGCCACAAAGTTCCCGCGAGCGAGATGGCCGATTCTCGCTGTGGCAGTGGTCATCGCCGCCAGTCGAATCGTCCGGGGGTCGCACTATCTGACCGACGTGGCCGGAGGAGCTGCTCTTGGTTGCGTCATGGGAATGATTGCAGCCCATCCCTGGCGCGAATGGCGTGCATCGGCTGGAATAGCTGTCTGTCGGATGACGCCATTTTTTGTAGCGACGCTCGCGCTCGTCTGGACGATTGTGCATCTTCCGTCGGAGGCTTGGCCGTTTCAACAGCTTCTGTGGGGCGGCGTGATGTTCACCCTGGCGGGACTCGTGTGCCATGTCTTGTGGATGGTGCAGTCGTCATGGTGCCCAGCCTGGCTGTCCGGACCGCTGACTCGAGGACTCGTGGGACTGGGGCTAGGGATGACGACCGGCTCATTGTTTGTCACGAGCCTCGTACTGCTTGTCTGCGCGGCACATTGGTTGGATGGTCTGCCTGGTCAGCCCGAGTCCATGGCGGAGGGTCATGTGGGGTTATGGGCGGCTATGGTGGAGGGTCTGTTCGTCGCGGTCGTATTGTTGGTATTAGTGGCGAGCTATGCGCTGAAAGGCATCGTGCCGATGTGAGCGCGACGCGCGAGATGTGCGAGAAAGGCGCGATCCGAAGTTCAAAGTTCTGGGTTCGAAGTTCCGAAAACCTCGAACTTCGGACCTCGAACTCTCCCGCGGCTATTCGCTCAATGACCGAAGATGGTGGGCGGAGGTGGCGGGGCTGCACCTTCTGGAATCGTCACCATCGGCTGGTTGGCCAGCAGCACGTAGCCGTAGCGTTTGAGAATGGGGACCAGCCCGTTCGCCTCCGTCGGTAACTTCGACTGCGCGCTCTCCGGCAGCAGAATCATCACTCTCTTTGGCTCTTTCAGGGCCGCCCGTATTTTGTCCTCTTCACCAAATGGCACTAAGAGCGTCTTGCGTCTTGCGTAAAATACGGACGATGATCTCGTCGTTCCATAGGCGATGAATTGATCCTGGGGGCCCAGGTTCAGTCCGGCGGCATAGGCGAGTTCCTGCGGCGGCGCGATCACATATCGGTTGATGTGCGGAGCCGCGATCACGATGACGATCAGCACCAGACCGGCCAAGGTCGCTCCTGCCGCCCAGAACGCGCCTCCGCGCCGTTCGTCGTTCAACCCAAGATATCCCACTAGCGTTGTCCCGAGTAACAACACAGCCGCTGCCAGATAAGGACCACTGCCAAGATCCACTTGCCCGGCCAAGGGGAAATCCCGCACCATCTTGGAGGCGTAGATTGTGTAGAGCGTGGGGAGGCAGGCAAAGCCGATTGCCAAGAGATACCCCAGCCCCATCATGAGGTGAATGGAGCCTCGAATTCCTTTCGTGGTCGGGTCTTGCAGGCAACGCGACCAGTACGAGGCTGTCAACAGGGCGGCGGCGGGAAACAACGGACCGATATAGTGGGGCAAGCGGGTGGAAGAGGCCGTGAAAAACACGAAGACGCCCACGACCCATAATGCCGCAAAAAGGTCGAGTTCAGACGACCCTGTGGGATCAGGCTGACTGCGTGCACGGCGTAGTTGGTACCAATCTTTGAACGTACGATAGAGTGGGACCGGAAGCAGCGCGCTCCATGGAAAGAAGCCTAAGAGCAGGACTGGGAGATAGAAGAAGATGGTGCCGTTGTGTCCTTCCATCGGAGCCAGGAATCGGCCGATCGTATGGACCTTAGCACCTGTGGCATAGGCGTCGCCATGCACGAGGAACATGGCCGCATACCAGGGGGCGGCGAGCAGAATGAACAAGACGGTGCCTGCAAGAGGAACCCCATGTTGCCAGTACAGGGGCCACCGGCGCGTCCAGGTGAGGTAGAGTGCCATCGTGATGAGGGGCACGGCGAACCCGACCGGTCCCTTCGTCAGCGTGGCGACAGCCATACCGATATAAAACATCCAGATCCATCGGCGCACGCCGCCTTTACCATGCAGTCCCAGCCAGAATCCGTACTGCGATGCTGTGGTGAAAAAAATCAAGACACTGTCGGTCAGCGCCATGCGTCCAAGTGCAAGGATTTCCAGGTTGAGCAAGAGCATCAAGCCGCCGAAGAGTGCGACGGTTCGATCGCGCTGGTGCACGAGAAATAGGTACTGGATGAGAATCAAGCCCACGCCGAAGAGGGCTGAGGGGAATCGAGCGGCGAACTCGTTGACACCGAACAGGCGATACGACTGATCCATCAGCCAATAGAGAAAGACCGGTTTCGCGACGCGCAGCTCACCGTTGAACGTCGGCGTCAGGCGATCCCCCGAGTCGAACATTTCGTCCCGGCTTCGGCGTTCCGTCCCTCGTCACGGTCGGTCAGGCCCATGTCGCCGAGCCCCAAGAAGAACAACAGTCCCGATAGCGCCAGGAGCGCGAGGAGGAGCAGGGCGTGGTGCGAGCGGCCGGTCGTGGTCATAAGAGGCGTGAGAATCGTGTGATGACTGAATCAGATGAGCGTGCGGAACTCCGGGCAGTCATGATTGTGGAGGGGATGGGCTGACCGGCTGTTTCACCTGGCTCGCGCGCGAGATCAGCATCAGGTTGCGAACATAGACGATAGACCCGATGCTCTGTCCGGCGATGAAGACGGGATCCTCTCGATAGATCGCATAGGCGAGCGTGATGAGCCCGCCTATCAGGCTCATGTACCAAAACGAGACCGGGACCTGACTCTCCGCCTTTTTTTCAGAGGCAATCCATTGGA
>JANYEF010000046.1 GCA_025363325.1 Nitrospira sp.
CGCCGACTTTCTGCTCAATCTAATCGGCTACAACCTTATCCGTATCCCGAAACTGCTGGCGCAGCGGGGGTAGGTGCGTCCGAACACACAACCACGCCCTGATACGGCACAGAGAATCCACTAACCCTCGAAAAAATAACATGTAGTTATCTCAAAAAACGGAAACTTCCGTCATAAAAGAGGGTTCTTCAGCAGACTGCTAGTTCCAGTCGGCCGCTTCCATGTACGAAGGCGGTGTCCACACAATCCACATCGACGCTTAGCCACACTGTGTCGCTGCCGTCCCATGCGGTTTCGAGCGCACGTTTGGCGGCATTCCCATCCCCATCTCCACGCAATCGGTGACGGTCATGATGGTGGTATGGCGTTCATGCTGACCTTCACACCGGGCCGCGGAGGCTGCTGGCTCATTGGAAATGCTCGTCGCGCGAATCCACGGTGCGGTGGGCATGCACTCATCGAGGTCGGTATCTTACGTGTTTACGATCTCATCTCTCTTAGATATCGACTCCGCGGAATTTCCATAGGATGGGCTGTCGCCTATACAAATACCAGTATTTGTATAGGCAATTTGGTTGGTTGATGCTTGACGGAATTTGTGAATCGGCTGAAAATACGACTCGCGTTTTCTCCAATATGATTTTCAAAGACAAGATTCTTGATCGGTGTCCGTCCACTTCCTGAAAGGAGTGTCACATGGCGAGGAAAAATGTCACAGCAGGCAGAGAGAAGAAGTTTGGCGCTGCGGCCTCTCCAATTCGCAATGTGGTTCCCGATCGCCTCGACCTGCGTGACAGGGTTTATATGCCGCCGGTGGCAGTGGTGCCAGGTTTGACGCTTGCTCCGAAGACTATCCCTGTGCTCAATCAGAAACAGACCAACGCCTGTACCGGCTTCGCCCTGGCAAGCGTCGTGTATCACTTGCAGCACACGGCGAAACGCAAGCAGCTGGATTGTTGCGTAGCCCCATTCATGTTGTATTCGATGGCGCGGCGATATGACGAATTCCCCGGCGACCCAGACGTCGATACCGGATCGAGTCTGCGCGGCGCAATGAAAGGCTGGTACAAGCACGGCGTGTGCTCTGACAGGCTGTGGACCTCGGAAGAGATGCCGACAGGCCCAGTGAAAAAAACAGCAGACGACTGGTGGCTCGATGCCGTACAGCGCCCGCTCGGGGCCTATTACCGCGTCGATACACGTTCAATTACCGATATGCACGTCGCACTCAACGAGATTGGCATTCTCTATGCCAGCGCTGTCTGCCACTCGGGATGGGATGAAGGATCCTCGAACAGACCACAGGCCAAGGGTAAGTATTGGACGGTTCCGCGCCGGAAGGCAAGCTCCAGCGACGGTGGTCATGCCTTTGCGATTGTCGGCTATAACCAAGACGGGTTCATCGTGCATAACTCGTGGGGGACGGGCTGGGGTACGAAAGGCCAGGCCCTGTTGACGTATGAAGACTGGCTCGACCATGCGATGGACTGTTGGGTAGCACAGCTAGGTGTGGTGACTGAACTGCATTTGACGATCGCGCAGTCGACGTCCTTGCGCCTGAAGGCCGGCAAAGTGCAGCTCGCCAGCGAGTCTTCGTTGCGCACACGCGAGATCAGCCCGTTCATTATCGACATGGAGAACAACGGTCGGCTCAGCAACACCGGTGATTTTCGCACACAGGAGTCCGACATTGAGGCACTTGTCACACACCATCTCGAGAAGGCACGGACAGCCTGGGGCCTGGGCAAGAATGACCCCGTGGATATCGCTATCTATGCGCATGGCGGTCTCACGTCCGAGAAGGGTGCGGGAGAAACGGCAGCGACGTGGATTCCGGCGCTGTATGAAAACAAAATCTTTCCGATCTTCCTGATGTGGGAAACAGACCTCTGGTCCACGCTCACGGGCCGCCTTGAAGACATCTTGAAGGACCAGCCGCGTACGACCGGTGGGTGGTTCGACGGCGCCAAAACCTGGTGGAACGAACGGCTTGAAAAACTACTGGCCCAGCCGGGGACGGCGATCTGGAGCGAGATGAAACAGAATGCGGACGCGATTTCCAATGCTGCCGAGAGTGGAGGGATGAAGCTCTACCAGGCTTGCCAACAATCGCCGTTCTTTGCCGATCTCTCCAAGGTGCGCCTGCATCTCGTCGGCCATTCCGCCGGATCGATCCTGCACAGTCATGTCGTTGACCGATTGGGACGCAAGGGATGGCAATTCGAAACCGTCAATTTTATGGCGCCGGCGGTACGCGTCGATCTCTTCGAGGAGACCGTCATCCCTGCCATCAAAAACGGCAAGGTCAAACGCTTTAACCAGTTCCATTTATCCGACGATATGGAGTTGAAGGATCCGACGTGCAAACCGATTCTTGGCTACAGCCGCTCACTGCTCTATCTGGTGTCGCAGTCGCTCGAACATGGACAGTCGACGCCGATACTCGGCATGGAGAAGTATTTCAACGATCACATTGGATCGAAGAAATTGCCGAACGTCTTTACGTGGGCTGCGCCCGGCAAAGAATCGAATAGCACGACGCATGGCGGATTCGACGACGACAAAGTCACGATGTCGAGTGTGATTGCATTGATAAAGGGGAACGCTGTTTAAGGAAACATCAATCAGGCTCATTTCATGACGCGATGTGCCGTTGAGGTTTTCGTCGAATCCGCGGAAGGATGGATGTTGGTGTGACTACGCATGGAGAGAGAGTATAACGATGGTAAGGATGCAGTGGATCGGTTCTTCTGTTCTGGGGCTCAGTCTCTTGCTGCAAGGTTGCGTGGCCGGGTCTTCCGACCTGCAATATCACCTTGCTCTCGAAACCGATCCGTCCGATCGGAAGCCTGAGTGCACCGTCGTGCTGAAGTCTGTGGTGGATGAGACACTGAATGGGAGCAGTGGCCCGTTGGGAAGCAGTTTCTCAACGATTCGCGATTTCCAAATCGAACTTGAGCGTCAGCTTCATCGCACGGTGAACGGGTTGGCTTGTCCCCCGGATAAGAAAACTCCCTTGAGCAAGGGGTCGGTCAAATGGCTTGCTTCCTATGCCTATGAAACGACGGACCCGGATCAAGACCTGCAGCGTTTTGGCGAGTATCTGAATTCCAGGAAGCTTGCGCAGAAGCTGATCCTGAATCTGCCAGTCGTTGCGGATGAGCGGGTGGGGGAGGTCGAAGGGCTTATTATGAGTGAGGGGCAGTGCGATCGCCGTTCACAATGGTTCGGGAACCCTGAAACCACAGCTGAGCGCACGTGCTCGACCAAGTCGAGGCCATTATACAAGATCCTGTCTTATCTGAGTCAGAAGGATCCGCGCCAAAATCAGGATGGTGATACGGAAGATCTCATCGATCGGCTTCTCCTGAGGGTCAAGGAAGTACGAACCGACAGGATGCGCAATGTGCGGTTTCTTGTATTGGGATATGAGATTCCCTGGGACGAAGACGATACGCTGATTCGCTATGGCATGCGGTTCTATTTCATCGATACCCTCGATCTCGATTCAAGCGTAAAAGGTGAACCGGCAATTTCAACCGAATACCTCGGCTATGAATTGGACTATGCCAACGAAGCTACGCCTCAGCCTATTCTTGCCCACAGCATGAAAAGCGGTGTGCCCGGCAAAGACAAGGGGCTGTACGAACAAGACATCACGGATGCGAAGACCGCGGCACCCCAGCTTTCCAACACTCGGCGCCTACTCTATTGGACCGGCTATCCCTTTGCTGTGGCCATCGGCGTCAAGAATGCCGCCTTCGAATTGGCGAAGATGCCCTTCAGCACCGTCGCCGGGTTGCTGTTCGGCCGGGACAACCCCCTCTTTTACCCCGCGCAAAATATTCGAACGGCATGGAATGCGCTTGAAGTGGAGATCGGACATGAACCCTCCTACTATTTCTTTCCTGGTCTCATCAATCTCCTCAGCGAAATGCCGTTCGTCGGCCAGGTCTTTCAGTTCAATACCGGCCCCAAGCGTATGGATTGGGATCTTGCGCCCGAGCCTGACCGGATCCGCGAAAAGGTTTTTCTGTCTCGGGGGATTTACGGCGGCGATAAAATGGGGACAGGACACAGGGCTGTGGACGGCTTGGACCAGAGCAGCCTACCCGGACTACGATATTTATAGCCCTCCCTACCGCCACGGGACGATCACCGACGTCCTGTGGTCGATGTTCAACCTCTCGCATGGACCGGGGTATAACGAGGCGGCCTACATCATGCGTCACGCAGGGCAGGCCGATCGGCTGTACCTCTCCGGTCACAGCGGCGGCGTGCAACGGAGCGCAAGTGCTTCACGAATCCTCGCAAACCATGGGTACTCCGTGCAGAAAGTGTTTGGCGTGGCCGGCCCCAATGTCGGTCAGGCCTACGTGGATCAACGCTTTCCAAACGCCTTTCATATTTTCCTGAATACCGACAGCGGCGGCGATCCAGACGTCGTCTCGAAGATTGGGTTCGTCGCCGGCACCTATGCGGGTACGATGGATACGCTCGTTCTCGGTCCGCCGAAATTTCTCTTCGGGAGTGTCGTCGGCTTATTTGACGATCATGCAAAGATGTGGGTGTACGATGTCTTCGATCATTTGGGTTCCAGCAACGCCACGATCTCGCAGATTCGAGGAAAGGTCTCGACCCTCCATCAAACGCCGTTCAGGCAGTCCCTCGCCGAACCGATCGTGTTCGACGCGTATGTGCGAAGCGAGTTTTCCACCGCCTTCCGCCATGATCTAGAACGTCCGAGCACCGAGATGGAATTCTTGAAAAGCCTCTCGAATGAATGGTTCGCGCTCGACTACTGGGCGCTGCCGGGAACAAAAAAAGGCGAGGAGATCCATGATCCTGACCATTACAAGACAGAACGAGAAGGCGCCATTCCCTGGCGAAGATTGGGACACTGACGGAAGGAGGGGATGGAGCCTGATGATCTTCTGTGCTCGCGCAACGCGCGGCTTAAGAAAGCCCTCGTTGAACGCGCGCAGTGGGAGATCAATCAGCCCCCATCCCTGAAGAGATAACGAGAGCTTGGAAGGAAGCGAAGGGAGCGGCCAGGTGCCCTTCTTGCTCGCAGAACGCGCACGGTGAAACCCCTCTGTGCCAATATCAGTGGGACACTTCGCCTCTCTTCAATTAGAGTAGCGGGCGGAGAGGAGTACCCCTCATGAATGCTGACAAGAAGTACGCCAGTCGAGGACTCGAAGGAGCCCGGCGGGCGACGGCGATGCCCGTGGACGAGTCCCCCCAAGGCACCGCCTTACCCCGACCCGCCGTGATTGCCCGACCAGACCCCGAGGTGGCCGCCACGCCGACACGGCGTCGTTTCACAGCGGAGAACAAGCTGCGCATCCTGAAATTGGCCGATGCCTGTACCGCGGTGGGCAGCTTGGGGGCCCTGCTGCGCGCCGAAGGACTCTACGCCTCGAACCTTACGACGTGGCGTCGCCAACGCACGGACGGGGTGCTCTCGGCCTTGACACCCCAGAAGCGAGGCCGAAAGGCCTCGGCGCGGCATCCGCTGCGGACAGAGAACGAGACCCTCCGCAAGGAGAACGCCCGGCTGTCGACGCGGCTGAAACAGGCCGAGCGCATCATCGATGTTCAAAAAAAAGTTTCAGAGATCCTGGGCATCCCGCTGGAGACTCTCGAGGCAGGCGAGCGCACCTGATGGCCGCCACACAGTCACTGTCCACGGAGATCGGCATTAAGCCAGCCTGTGACGCCTTGGGCATCGCACGCTCGGGGTTCTATCGCGGGCAGGGACCCGCAACGGCGCCCGCCCCGCGTCCGAGCCCCCCGCGCACCTTGTCGCCCGAAGAGCGGCAGGCGGTCCTCGCGACCTTGCACAGCGACCGCTTCGTCGACACCGCCCCGGCCGCGGTCTACGCCACCCTGCTCGATGAAGGCCGCTACCACTGTTCCATCCGAACCCTCTACCGCATCCTCGATGAGCAGGCGGAGGTCAAGGAGCGCCGGAACCAACTCCGCCACCCGGTCTATCAGAAACCGGAACTCCTGGCGACCGCCCCGAATCAGGTGTGGTCGTGGGACATCACGAAACTCCTGGGCCCCGTGAAGTGGTCGTACTGCTACCTCTATGTCATTCTGGACATCTTCAGCCGATACGTGGTCGGCTGGATGATCGCCCCGGCGGAGTCGGCGGGGCTGGCCCAGCGGCTCATTAAAGACACCTGCGAGAAACAGCAGATCGGGACGGGACAGTTGACCCTGCATGCGGATCGAGGCTCCTCCATGACATCCAAACCGGTGGCGTGGCTGCTCGCCGACCTGGGAGTCACGAAAACACACAGCCGGCCCTATACCAGCGACGATAACCCCTTCTCCGAGGCTCAGTTCAAAACGCTGAAGTACCGCCCGGATTTCCCGGAACGCTTCGGTAGCCTCGAGGACGCCCGCGCCTTCTGCCAGACGTTCTTCTCCTGGTACAACGGCGAGCATCGCCACTCCGGCATCGGGCTGCTGACGCCGGCCGCTGTGCACGACGGGCACGCCGCTACGATGCGTGACGCCCGGCAGCGGGTGCTCCTGACCGCCTACGCCGCGCACCCGGAGCGCTTCGTGAGGAAGCCGCCCCAACCACCGGTGCTGCCTCACGCGGTCTGGATTAACCCGCCAAAGAAACAGTCGGCCTCGCAGGATGGCGCAGGAGCCACGATCTCGACCGCGGATGACCCACGGGTCGTCCTGAATGTTGAGGGGCTCGAAGTTTTATCGAAGACCGTGATCGTCTCGCCTCACACGATCACGACGTCGACAGACGAGGTACTACACTAAATGCCAACGGCAAGTGTCCCAAACTCATTGACACGTTCCG
>JANYEF010000060.1 GCA_025363325.1 Nitrospira sp.
CATTCCCAAACTACCAGGACCACTAATCCCAACATGAGTTCAGCGCACACCATCCGGGCGATTCAGGACAATATTGCGCTGATCATCAAGGGGAAATCCCATGTCATTGAGATGGCGGTGGTGTGCCTTCTGGCCCGTGGACATCTTCTGCTCGAAGATGTTCCTGGCGTCGGCAAAACCACGCTGGCCCACAGCTTGGCCCGATCGCTCGACTGTTCGTTCAAGCGCATTCAATTCACGAGCGATCTCCTGCCTTCCGACATCGTCGGTGTCTCCATGTTTAACCGGCAAAAACAGGGATTTGAGTTCATACCGGGTCCCATCTTCGCCAACGTCGTACTGGCCGACGAAATCAATCGCACCACGCCGAAAACCCAGAGCAGTCTATTGGAAGCGATGAGTGAAGCACAGATTTCCGTCGATAATCAGACGCATCCGCTTGAGCAACCCTTTATGGTCATCGCCACGCAGAACCCTGCCGAATATCACGGGACATTCCCTCTTCCAGAATCCCAACTCGACCGGTTTCTGATGCGCCTCTGTATTGGATATCCCACGCTCGAGGAAGAGAGGAAGGTGCTCGACCGCCCGCATTCGTTGCATCCCGCTGAAACACTGGAAGCGGTGCTGTCAGCCAACGAAGTATTGGCATTGCAGGCCCGTGTGGATCAGGTCCACATGGAAGAGAGCTTGACGGACTATCTGCTGGCAATCGTGCAAGCGACCCGTCAGAGCGAGCTCTTATCCCTGGGGGTCAGCACGCGTGGAGCGCTGGGGCTGAGCAAAGCGGCCAAGGCATTGGCGGTCGTCCGAGGACGCGACTATTGCCTCCCCGACGACATTAAAGAGCTGGCGCCAATCGTGCTGTCCCACCGCGTCATGCTGAACCGGACCCACGGCATGCGAACACAGAGCTTCGAACAGGCAGGGCGTATGGTGCTCGACATCGTCGAAACCGTTCCCGTCCCTGTCTAGCCGGTCACGGATGGGCACCTCGGACAACCGGATGAGCTACGCGCGTGAAGCACCCACTCCTCAACCTCCATGCCTCCCCAGTACTGTCCTTCGTCCGGGGCATGTATCGGCTGCGGTCAATTCGTCCCACGTCTGAAGGGACCAAGTTTCTTCTCTTCACATTCGGGATCGGGCTCGCCGCCATTAACACCGGCAACAATCTGTTTTACTTACTCCTCGCGATGATGCTCAGCCTCATCGTGATCTCCGGATTGCTCTCGGAGCACTGTCTCCGGCGATTGGAATTTCACCGGCATGTGCCCGATCTCATCATGGCCAACGAACCGACCACCCTCACACTCTCGGTCGCCAACCGGAACCGGCATCTGCCCAGTTTCTCCCTGCGTCTACTCGATATCGTCGAAGGCCAAGATGTCGACCGAGGCCTCTCTATTCACCTTCTGCCCCCGCAGAGTTCCGTACTCTTGTCCTATCCACTGCTTGCCACAAAACGGGGCTGGATTAGGTTCGAAGGTATCCGGGCGCAGACGCTGTTTCCCTTTGGCTTGTTTCTCAAGAAAGGGCTCTACTCCACGGAAGCGCATCTGCTAGTCAGTCCTCCCATCAAGCCACTCACCTTGCGATTCGTCGATGAGTTGGTCAGCGAAGGGCAAGGAGAGTCCCTTCCACGACGAGGACATGGGACCCAATTGTACAACCTCCGCTTGTATCAACCAGGCGATGACTCGCGAGCCATCCATTGGATGACAACTGCTCGCACGTCCCAGCTGATCGTGCGGGAAACCGAAGCAGAGGATCAACGACGCATTACAGTCTTCCTCTCAATCGTGGCCCCCGAAGAACACGAGCCCCTATTCGAACGAAGCGTAACGTTCGTGGCATCACTCCTCTGGCAACTGACAGAGCGGGCCTACCCTGTGCGACTCATCGTTGGAACAGAAGACTCAGGACTTGGGCTGGGATCCGCTCATCTCTTGACGATGCTGCGCTTGTTGGCGTTATGCAAACGGCAGCCACCTGAAACCAGTGGAGTCGGCCAGCACGGCGAGCACCCCCCGTTCACCCACGAAGGCGAGCGGGGCTACACGGTGGCGATCGTACCCTGGTCGGATCAGGCAGCACTCGCAAACACGGTGCAAGCCGATCGGGTGCTCCATGCCATGCATCTCGAAGAATTGACACATGCCTATTGATCAGGCCTTTGCCCTCAGTTCTGTCCTCCTTGCCGCCACAGCTTTAAGCGGACTCGTGCTTGCGCAGAGCGTCCCGCTCTGGCTCGCCCTCCCCATAGCGATCATCCTCACCGTCTCGCTGCTTCACGCAGGAGGGGTCTCTTTCGTTCGACGGGCTATGGGAAAAATCACCGTCTCGCCAACCTTATGGAATGTCCTGTTGGTCGGCGCCTTTGTCATATTGTTGATCGACCTCACCGTGGTATCACGAGACCTCCTTCCGGCTGGCATCCACTTTTTGATCATGCTGCTCGGCATCAAGCTGCTCACCCTTCAACAGCGGCGTGATTATCGGCATCTCTACGCGATTAGTCTCATGGCAATCCTGGCTTCCGCGGCACTCACAACCGATGCGTGGTATGTCCCAATTTTTCTGCTGTATTTACTCGCAGCCGTCTGGACACTCTTGCTATATCACTTAACCCAAGAAACGGGTGAATCCCCTGCCGTCGTCACGCCCACGAGCGCAGCAGCCTGTCAAACGACATTCCCGATCGGCATCACTCGCCCTTTCTTTTGGTTGACGAACGGGACCGCAGTCCTGACGGTTGCCCTGACGCTCACCATTTTCTTTCTCATCCCTCGCATCGGGGCGGGCGTGCTGCAGAAGACGAGCGGGGAGACACTGCGGACGACGGGGTTTTCCGATCGAGTCGACCTGGGGACGATCGGGTCAGTCAAGCAAGATCCTCAGGTCGTCATGCGGGTTGAATTACCGGACCAACCCACTGTTGATAAAGATCGCCTCTACCTGCGAGGCCTCGCCTACGATCAATACAATGGGCAATCGTGGGGCCACAGCGGAACCCGCCGGCGCTCGTTGAGTCTCGTGGCTGATGGAACATTCCTCGCTCGCCCTACGGGCAGCCGTCCTTTAGGCAGCCAGTCGGGAACAATCCGCCAAGACATCCTGCTGGAGACGCTCGATACCGCAGTCCTGTTTGCCGCCCCATTCGCGGAACTCGTGAGCGGAGAATTTCTCACCGTACAAACCGATGACATGAGTGGGCTCCACTTGCCACTTTCTCCTTCTTCTCGCATTCGATACTCCGTCACCTCTCAGAGTCCGCAGCTCATCGCAGACGAACGGACCGCGTCGGTCCTGGCCTACCCCGACTCAATCCGCTCCCACTACCTTCAGGTCCCCATTGGATCACAGCAGGTCGCGGACTTGGCGCATCGCGTCATCCAGCAGGCCACGACCCCATTCGGGCAGACGCTGGCGATCCAGCAACATCTTTTGGAAAATTATCGCTACAGCCTTGATGCCGACACGGCCACGCTCAGTCATCCGCTCGAGGAATTTCTTTTTACACGCAAAACCGGATACTGCGAGCACTATGCAACTGCCATGGTCGTGATGCTGCGGACTGTAGGGATTCCCGCTCGACTGGTGACAGGATTCCTGGCGACGGAATGGAACGAATACGGGGGCTATTTCACCGTGCGCCAGCGGGATGCCCATGCCTGGGTCGAGGTCTATTTTCCTCACTCAGGTTGGATCACCATGGATCCCACCCCCAGCATCAGCGCAGCAGTAGCCACCTCTCGATGGGAGTTCATTCGCAGATTCGGGGAATCCGTTCAATTACAGTGGGATCGCCTGTTCGTCCGTTATAGCGCGAAGGATCAACTGGCAGTCGTTCATGGAGTACGAGAAAGCAGTGATGCGTTGCGTGAAAGAGTGAGTCGCTGGGTGGCGTCGCTGAGTGCCCCGATCAGCCAGGTCATCGGTCGGCTGACGCGCATGGCCCAAACGTTCCAGCCAGGCATGCTGGGACTCGTCACGGGAGTGATCGTCGTTGGCCTATCCTTGCTCCTCCTCCTGCTTCGGGACAGGATAGGTCTCTGGGCCACCACACATCTTCCGACTGCGCACCCGCAGCTTGCGATCGTGCATCTCTATGCCCGCATGCTTCGCACAGTTGAAAGACACGGCATGAGCAAACTGCCAGCCGCCACAGCCAGTGAATTCGCCAGACTAGTTGAACAGGAATGGGCAGCAGCCGCTCCCATGGTAGCTGACGTGACCGCCCTCTACTATCAGGGTCGATTTAGCCAAGCCCCGCTCACCCCGGATGAACTCTCTCGTGCAGCTGAACAGGTAAGGCGGCTGCAATCCCTCACGCACACAGCCCGCTAACCAACCTATCGCTACGTAGACTCGGCCCGTCCAGACATGGCCATGGATGCACCCACGCTACATAACCTCCAGTAAACACCACGCCCACCCGCTTGCCGACAAGTTGATGTTTTTGCCTGTTCGACCAGTGCAACGGTTACGTCAATGCGTGTCTGTGGTCTGCACAATCTGTGGCGGACAGCAATCCGACCTGGAAGCGGAGTAGTGGTCCCCATCATGATGTACAGGGGACGGAAGGCATCTGGAGAAGATGAATGAAAATTTGGAGCGGGAAACGGGATTTGAACCCGCGACCCTCGCCTTGGCAAGGCGATGCTCTACCACTGAGCTATTCCCGCTCGATCACAATCGTTCAGAGGGGTAGAATTCTACTGAGCAGAAACGAAGCTGTCAAGCAATCTAGTAGGTCCCCTTCATCATTGTTTTCTTGTTACATTCGTTACAATGGTTCAAAAACGCTACCAAAAGGTAACCCGCGAATATAGCAATCAAGATATTGATTTACTGAGTGTTTATTTCTTATAATCTGGCGAGCGATCACTGAGTGATACAGCGACTACTCATCGACACATAAAGATCATTTCCAATCGATCATCTTTAACACATATTATAGGTTACTATTCAATCACTTATTATGTTTCGTCTAAATAAATAAGGTCTATCGAACTTGGTGCGCATATTGCGTAGATAGAAGGCCCATGATGTCTGGAACGCAATACAAACTGATAGGCTTGGCCATGATTCATCGGCCGATGGCATGCTCAGGTTCTTTCTGTTTTCTGACAGCTCAGCTCTCTTGAGGAAGAGAGGTGTTTTGAATTTCCGCTGTGCACCAGTGATGACGCGTGGGTTGATTGAGGCCCTCAACTGTTAGGAGGTGTTACCAATGTTTGTGTCACGCAGGCAGTTCTTAAAAGTCTCCGCGGGGACTGTCGCCGCAGTGGCGGTGGCGGACAAAGTCCTGGCGTTGACCGCGCTCCAGCCGGTCATCGAAGTCGGGAACCCGTTGGGTGAGTATCCGGATCGGTCCTGGGAGCGTGTCTATCACGACCAGTATCGGTACGATTCGTCCTTTACGTGGGTGTGCTCCCCCAACGACACGCACGCCTGCCGTATCCGGGCCTTTGTCCGCAACGGCGTCGTGATGCGGGTCGAGCAGAACTACGACCACCAGACCTATGAAGACCTCTATGGCAACCGTGGAACCTTTGCTCATAACCCGCGCATGTGTTTGAAGGGGTAC
>JANYEF010000072.1 GCA_025363325.1 Nitrospira sp.
CCGACCTGGATGCCGACGGGAAACACCCCGACGTTCGACGCGTTAGTGCCCGGCATGCGTTGGACCTGATACATCAAATCCGCAAACTCCGCGCGACTGCGTTTGAACGCGTTCGTATTGACATTCGCCAGATTGTTGGCAATCGTGTCGACATTGATCTGTTGGGCGGTCATTCCGGTGGCCGCCGTCCACATCGCTCTAATCATACTTTCCCTCCCAGTGATGGGTGATAGGTGATGAGTGATCGGTGGGGACGGCTCGTCTTCTCAAAACTCATCACCGATCACTCCTCACTCATCACTGCTGTTAGAGCACTCGCCCGACATCTTGGATCGAGATTTCTGCCATATGATCCAGTGTCTGAATCAGCTTCTGCGACGACTCATAGTTCCGCATGCCCTGGATCATCTTGACCATCTCACCGATCGAACTCACATTCGACTCTTCGATCTGTCCCCCCTGAACTTGTGGATTCTTCGCGGGCTGAGCAGAATCTGATGCGAACAGTCCGTCGAAATGCTTCTGCGGCATGTGATCCGCGGGAAAATCCATCACTTTGAGCGTCGCGACCGGTTGTCCATCGACATGAATCGCCCCTTGCCCACTTACCTGGACCGTGCCAGTCGGCACCTTGATTTCTCCCTTTGTCCCCATCACCGGATACCCAAGATTCGTGACCAACCGGCGCTGAGAGTCCAAGGAAAACATGCCACTCCTGGTGTAGCGAACGCCCTGAGGAGTCTTGACTTCAAAAAACCCACTCCCCTGGATTGCCGTGTCGAGAGGATTCCCGGTGATTCTGATCCGTCCGGCATCAAACGACGTGCGGACAGCTTGGGGAGCCACGAAGACTCGCTCTGCTGGGCCACCCGGACGGGCGTCAATCTGTTGACCGAAGCCAACTGCATGCGCGAGAACCGGCGTGGCCATCTGGATGCGCGCCATGACGGACTTAAACGCCTGGTCGTCCTGTTTAAATCCGGCAGTATTGACGTTCGCCATATTATTAGCGAAGACCTGCATCTGGCGTTCTTGCGCCAGCGCACCGGAAAGGATGGGATAGATGGCTCGGTTCATATGTGCTCTTCCAAGTTAGTCCGCTCGACCACATCACTTCGCAACATGCGTGCCATTCGTTTGCCGCCTATCGTTCAGCACGTCGTGGAGCGGCCAGCCAGTCAGGGCACTGTAAATACAATGCGATGGCTCAGGCAACATTCAAATGGATCTGGCAGTCATCGAGAGAAGAATGCGGAATGGATAAGCAGGACTAGGAAAAGATTGCCGGAGTGGGAAGAATTTCGCGGGTTAGAACTAGCGCGATCAGCAGTTCGAGGTTCTGAGTTTTGAGTTCCGGAAACTTTGAACTTCGAGCCGGCCAGCCTCGCCGTTGCGGCCAGTGCGGCAGGGGCGCTCACGAATAAGGCGGATTACGGGAGGAGATTGGCGAACGAGGACGCCACGGGCGTTGGATCAGGGGCGGCTGAAGAGACGATGGGCGAAGCAAATCGGACGGCTTGCCCCTCAGTCTTCGCCGTTTGCACAGCCCGCATGGCCTGTTTGATCAGCCCCTCGTGTTCCGTGGCATCCTGTGGGTAGAGTGCGACGCCAATACGGCACGTCAGGAACAGCTCATGTCCATCCAAAGTTAATGGAAGCCCCACCGTCGCCTGCAGCTTTTCCACAATAGCCGTGACCTCCTGAGCCGTGACCTCCTGATGGGAGGTGAGATTGTCGAGAATCATCGCGAATTGATCCTGTGCCAGCCGCGCGACCGTTTCCGTGGAACGCAAGACGCCCTTGACCCTGGCCGCCTGGACGCGAACGAGCACATTGCTATTCGCTTGGCCTTGACTCTCAGCCACTACCCGGAAGTGTTCCAGCTCTACCACGAGCAGCGCGATGGATCGACTGGTTTTTGCGGCACGACCTACCGCTTGCTCGAGTAATGTCCCGAATAAGCGCTTGGTGGGCAGGCCCGTCACACTATCATAGGTTGATGACATCTCGGTAGGTTTCTCCGTGGACCTACCTCGACGGAATTCATGCTTCGGATACAGGCCCTTCAACCACAGGCCTCCGAGTATGAGGAGACTGATTAGACAGAGCCCTATGAGCAACACGCTCGGGGACGTGATCATCGTGGAGAGTCCAGCGGTTGCCGTCCACCCATTCATAGGAGGAATGGAAGTGTCAATGTACGCGGACAGATATGTCGTATAGACAGTCATGGGTTCCAAGACTCTGTCGGATAGAGATCAACTGTAGACTATTTCGGTCAATGGCAGGGCAGACTTGAGGGTACTGGACACACAGGAACGAACAGCAATGTCACCGAACGAAGAAGGAATCCCCTACCCCAGCCGGATGAGTGGAAGACTAGTGCCGCTGGCGCAGGGAAATACCAATAGCGGCTCACTGCAGCACTTCAAGCGTCCCCTTTAGATGCAAGACCGCTTTGGTATGAATCTGACACACGCGAGACTCTGTGACTTTAAGAATTCTACCGATTTCCTTCATCGTCAATTCTTCATAGTAATACAGTGTGAGCACGAGCCGTTCCTTCTCTGGCAATTGCTGGATCGCATCGGCCACCCGCTCACGCTCCCGATCACTGAGGATGATCGCAAGGGGGTCGGGATGATGCGTGTCGGCAAGCATGTCGAGAATTTTAGGCCCGTCCGGCTCATGCGAGTTGATGTCATCCAAGCTCACCAGAACGGCTCCCCGGGATCGCACAAGAAAATCGTCCAGTTCGGCTGGAGTCAGCTTCATCTCTGCCGCAACTTCCTCATCTGTCGGAGGTCGGCCGAGTCTGTTCATCAATAGAATATGCGTGCGTTGCAACAACGAGACGCGCTCGTGAACCGACCGAGGAATCCAATCCATGGATCGAATTTCATCTAACATGGCGCCCCGAATACGAAACTCCGCATAGGTTTTGAACTTCGCTTCCCGACCGGGGTCGTACTTATCCATCGCGTCCATCAATCCGATGATGCCGACCGACACGAGATCCTCCGCGTCCATATAGGCTGGAAGCCGGTAGGCCAGACGATGGGCCATCGCCTTCACAATATGTGCAAACTCTTTGATAATCAGCTCACGATGCGAGTCGGATGCGGGGCCTATCTGTCGGCTTCGTTGCGTCGCTATATTGTTCATCATCAGTGCGCCTTATGTATCCGTATCAATAGTGAGACCCGCTAGGACATCGGGATCAATTGCTGCCACAGGAACTGCACGGTACTCTTAGGCAGTTGAGGATCGGGCCATGCTGCGACCTTTTTCGCCAGCTGAATAAAGGCGCGGCTGGCGGGTGAACAGGGAAAGCGCTCTATCACTGCCTTCTGCTCGATGACGGCCATCGGCAGATAATCGTCGAGGGGAATGAATCCCAGGTACTCAAGGCTGATGTGCAGAAAACGCTCCGCGGCGACATCCAGCTTGCGGAATGTCTGAGTGGCTTCACGTTGGCTTTTCACCATGTTGACCAATACTTTAAATCGGCGTTCACGATGCTGCCGACATAACACTTTCATCAGCGCATAGGCGTCAGTCAGTGACGTCGGCTCCGGTGAGATCACGACGATGGTCTCCTGGGCCGCTGAGGCGAAATAGGTGACATTGGGCGACACACCGGCTCCGGTGTCGATCAACAGCACGTCCACTGTGTCAGCGACATGCTCCAGCTCATCTTGAAGAATCACTTGCTGGGAGTCGGTCAAGGAGGTGAGTTGAGG
>JANYEF010000089.1 GCA_025363325.1 Nitrospira sp.
CCGATCTCCTCGGCTTTCAGAAATCCCAAGTCGATCAAATATGTCATCCGGCCCAGATATATCCTTCATGTATCTTGAGCGCTCCTCGTCCCGATACCGAGTATCCCTGGCAATCCCTGGCAACACCAAAGGATGAACGAAATCAGACTCGCTCAATGAGAGATACCGGCGGATTGCCTGCGCATGAACCGCAGCAAGTTCCGAATATCTGCCCTCCCTATCGGGGCAAACGGACCCAAACACGCGGTGCACAATTCTCAGCACCAACGGACTTGCCGTTGTACCCCACAGAAACAGCGGCTGACCATCCGATCCCTCCCACCCCACAGCGTCGGCGATAAAGCGTTTGTAGAGTCGTATCGTGAAACCGCGCCCTTTTGTTGCGGCATTGCTCGCGCTGAGGCCCAGATACACCGACGGCATTGACGTGCCGTCGGGGAGAGGCAACAGATGCCACATCAGCATAAAGAAGCACACGAGGCTTCCCTGGCTGCTCCCTAGATAGATAACGGTCGCGCGCGCAAGCTCCCGCGCCAACAGGCATGCGGGGTCCTCGTAACTCGCCTCCAGGATCGTACGGATGCGTGCGACCAACTCCTGATCGCACCGCACTTCGTGTGCAGACCGTCTCTCAATACGAAACATGCTCTTCTCCAACTACGCTCGCCCCACGCCCAAGCCCGCACAGCCAAGCCGCTACGCGTAGGCCATGTCCTGGGGCACCCTCGGCTATTCACGGGCGGGTGGGGTGACAGCAAAGTCGGTATCTGGATGCACCTCAAGCCAGCCCGGCGGATCATGATCCACGAGCAGCGGGCCGCCAAAGACGATCCTGGTGCCTGTGGTCAACGGCGTTGCCTCGGCGATTGTATGCGCGTGGGTGCCCGGGTGGATTTCCAATCGAATGAAGCGGCATTCCGAAGCCACCACGCCAGCCACGGTGAACGAGGAAAGACGCACATCGACGGTCCAGAATCCGTCCCTGGACCATTGCCCGTCGCGCACCAGCACGCCTTCGGCCCGCTCGACACGACACCCCGTATCTTCCCATCCAAACACTCCCAATCGTTTAAACGGTGTGGTGAGCCATCCTGCCCATCGCGCCAACAGCCCTAACGGCTCGTTCGGCTCGGTCCGTAATTTCGCCACGGCGGTGGCGCAATCGGATGGCAGGAAAGGACGCGCACAGACACACCCCGCAGTGGCCACCAGCATCAAGGCGACGCCGAGCGTCCCTGGTCTGCGCGCCGCTACTTTGAGGTTGAACACGCACCCCCTCCCTTCAGCGCCTCCCTATGTTGGTTGACCGAACCATGTATTTCCGCTAGGCTAGCCCCAGTCATACGGTGGAGCTCGTCATGCCGAAGGTCCTGCATCCGCACATCACCAGTGATCCCGCCATCTGCAGCGGCAGCCCCTGCATTGCGGGGACGCGGTTCTCCGTCCGCGTCGTGGTCGGCTACATCCTCCGCCTGGGACTCACACCGGAAGCGCTCCAAGCCGACTTTCCTCACTTGAGTCTTGCCGCCATTTATGACGCCCTCTCCTATTACTATGACCACCGCGAGGAGATCGACGCCGAGATCACGGCCAACGACGAGTTGAGCGCTCACGCCGAAGCACACGAGTAATCTTCCGTGACCACCCTTGCCTCGCGTGGTTGATGAAACTCTATCTTGACGAACATCTGTCCCCCCTTCTTGCTCGCATGCTTCGCAATCGTGGGATCGATTGCCTGACCGCCGTTGAAGCTGGCACCCTCGGTCAATCCGATGAGGTCCAACTCGCCTATGCAACCAGCCAGAGACGCGTCCTGGTGACGTTCGACCGGTCAGACTTTCTAGCCCTCGCCACCCAATGGGCGGAGCACGGTCGTCCCCATGCCGGCATCATTTTATCCAGACAAGACACAGCCTCGGAGCTGCTTCGTCCACTGCTGCACCTCCTTGCCTTGCGCGGCAAAGATGACCTGACCAACCACGTCTTCTGGCTCCAGAACTACAAGGTTCTTCCACGCCCCTGAGCAACTGGCCACTTCCGCAACCTCACTCCGCTCCTCTGTGTCTCGCCAACATCG
>JANYEF010000103.1 GCA_025363325.1 Nitrospira sp.
TACGCTTGAAGTGCGCGCACCTGGCGAAGGTATGAATGAATTCGTGCAAACCTGGAAGTCCGGGAAAGCGCAGCGGTCAGCGCGCATTGGCTTCGCGACGCCGGAACTCCTTTGGAAGGTTCTATCGGCCAAACGATGGGAGCTGCTGAAGGTTCTGTGTGGTGCCGGGCCGGTCTCCATACGAGAAGCGGCACGTCGAGTTGAACGTGACGTGAAGGCCGTTCACAGCGACGTGACGGCTCTGTTGTCTGCGGGCCTACTAAACCGCACCGAGACCGGCAACATTGAGTTTCCCTACGAGGCCGTAAAGGTTGAATTCCTTCTCTATGCGGCGTAGTTCTTCGCACGGGAATAAGGCGGCAGAAATCCTTTCTTTATGTGTTGGTCTGGAGTGGTAGGTCTTTGGCGCTGGGGGTTTTTCGACGCGGATGGTATTGCTTCGTGTGAATGCTCAGCGGGCATGGCACGCATTTATGCGGAATAATGATTTTCGAGGTGGCTGCGTTGAAAACCCAGGATGTGTCTGATCAATAATTCCTGATTCTGTGTGGTCATCCTGACGAAGCGGGCGTGTAAGCGGTAGGTATTGATCTGGTACGGGAGGGGGTCTAGCCACAACACTTCGGCGTAGGTTTTGAAGATGACCTGACCGGGCAGGACCAGAGTGAGCGACAGGATCTCGTCGGGATTGTAGACAACGTTCACGGTAACGCCAATACCCCCGCCGCTAATGTTGACGGACTTCTCTATGAGCTCACCCTCTGTTGTGTCCGTCTCGGCCTGAATGCTGATGGGCAAGACGGCGTTGACGCGAAAATACGCTCGACGGTCTTTTGCGGACGGCTGTGAAGTCGGTGCATCAGATGGCATGTTGCGAAAAATTATATCAAAATCGAGGAGGGGAAAAGGGAGGGAAAAATGGGGCAGGCTACTTTTCTGACGAATTCCTCGATCGTCCGTGCTGGCTGGGGCATAGACTCTCGCTTGGCAGCCTTTAATCAGGCAGGGCAGATCGATAGTTGTAAAGGGGTCATTGCTTGACTTGATACTGCTGCAGGGCCTGTTGCTACACAGAGGTGGGATGGGCGGATTTTATTGGTGGCCAGGCGGCAAGTGCAAAGTCGAGAATCGATTCCGTCTTTGTTTTGGGTTTCGAAGTACGCTTTGCTTCCATCGGAGTGCGTAGCCTGCCACGCTATGCGGCAAGGATAGGCCGCAGTAGACTGAATAGTTAGGGGTCCGAGAACCCAGGAAGTTTCGGGCTAGAGTTAATCTGAGCAAAAAACCGCACTCCGGACCCTGTCGCCGGGCGGATCACTAAGGAGATGCATCATGAGCAACGGAAAGTCTTATAAGGGCAGCTGCTTTTGTGGCGCGGTTCAGTTCACGGTCAGCGGTGAACCGGTCGGGATGGGCTATTGCCATTGCGAGTCGTGTCGGCACTGGTCTGCAGGTCCCGTCAATGCTTTCACCCTGTGGAAAACCGAGGCTGTGCAGGTTACCCAGGGAGCGGACAACATCGGCACCTACAACAAGACGCCGAAGAGCTATCGCAAATGGTGCAAGACTTGTGGAGGCCACATCTTTACCGAGCATCCAACCATGGGACCCGGACTCACGGATGTGTATGCCGCAGTCATTCCGGACTTTCCGTATAACGCTGGTGTTCACGTGCATTATGAGGAGACGGTGCTGCGCATCAAGGACGGGTTGCCGAAGATGAAGGACCTCCCGAAGGAAATGGGTGGCTCGGGCGTCAGCGTAGCGGAGTAGCACATTGGTCTTCAGGCACCCGATCTCGTGCTTGCGGGAATCAGACGCACAACCATTCGTTCCAACGGGCTGTCTTCGGCGGCTGCTGGGGTAGGAATAAGGTGGCGGGAAGCGTTTTCTTGCGTGAGGGCGTGGGGCTTAAGATTTTGGCGCTGAGGCGGTGGGGGCTTCTTCTACGCGAATGGTGTTGGCCCATTCGGCGATGAGGGGGGTCGCGTTCTTCCATCGTCATCCCGGCATATTTCATAAACATCTGCGGGCCTTTGCGGCGACGCCAGGTGAGATAGCTGAGGAAGTGCTCCCGGCAGATGCTGTGTGTGCCGGCTGGGGCATAGACTCTTGCTTGACAGCCTTTGATAAGGCAGAAACAGGAAGTAGTGCCTCCGTCTTCGCTATAGCTAAGCCCAGCCCGTGCTGACCCTGTGGTGAGGTGAATGATCGTTGACAGTCTGTAATCGTTCGATTACAATTCTTCCATGTTCTCGATCAAGCCCCTGCCAGAGTTTACCGAATGGCTGGACGGTTTGGCCGATGCGTCGGTGCGCGGGGTGGTTGCGGCGCGCATCAAGCGTCTGGAGTGCGGCTTGATGGGGGATGTGAAGCCGGTCGGCGACAGGGTGTCGGAATTGCGCATTCATTTCGGCGCGGGCTGGCGCATATATTTCGTGCAACGTGGCGTTCAGTTGATTGTGTTGCTTGTCGGCGGTTCCAAGCGCACCCAGAAGGCTGACATCAAGCGAGCCAAGGCGCTAGCAGCGCTGTTGGACTAAGTGAAGGAGATGACTATGACTCAACGTATCAAGGTGGCCGATTTACCCGAGTTTGACGCCGCGCCGTATCTCGAGAGCGAGGCGGCAATTGCGGCGTACCTGACGGACATTCTGGAGGCGAACGATTCGGCTTTGCTGGCGTCGGCCTTGGGGGACATCGCTCGGGCGCGTGGCATGAGCGAGATTGCCAAGGCCTCCGGCCTGACCCGCGAAGCCTTGTACAAGGCGCTCAGGCCCAATGCAAAGCCGCGCTACGACACCATTGCTAAAGTCTGTGGGGCGCTGGGGGTGCGGCTGGTGGCACAGGCGATTCATGCTTGAGTCTCCAAAGCCAAAAGCGTAAGACGTGGGCCAAGGCAAGAATACAGTGCGGGAACCGTTTCCTCGTGTGCTGGCGGAGGCGCTAGGTTTTTGGTGCTGCGGCGGTTGAGACTTCTTCGACGCGGATGGTGTTGGCCCACTCGGCGACGAGGGGGTCCCGTTCTTCCATCTTCATCCCGGCATACTTCATAAACATCTGCGGGCCCTTGCGGCGACGCGAGCCCACATTATTCAAGACGGTTCATCGCGAAATCGCTGAGCCGTGTCGCGAGACCAGCGCGCGGAGCCGTGAGGACTCGATGCATACTCGTGCAGTACGTTGAGGGTCCGAGGGGCGAGCCCGCTGGCCGAAGGCTCGTCGGAGCAGCGGATCGGCGATTGCAGCAGAAGCGCTCATGAGTAATGCGGGCTGGGTGAGATAGCTGAGAAAGTGCTCCCGGCAGATGCTATGCGTGCCGGCTGGGGCATACACTCTTTCTTGGCAGCCTCTGATGAGGCAGGTCAGATCGTGCATTCCATCCTCCGGTTCAGCATCCTGCTAGAGCCGATCAGGACAGTCAGAGACGATGCCATCCACGTCGAAAGATCGCATCGTCTGCCTGTCGCCGAGGTTGCTGCGGACCCTTGACATTCTCTGTCTGGAAGAGTGGGATGGAGGGCAGCAGTACTTCCATCGCAGCATCGGGTATTACTCACCGGTGCCCCATGAAGAAGCGGGTCAGTCTTCAGCGCTCGATCACGCTCTCGGTCCTCTCCATCGGTTTGCTCTCCGGCGCATTCGGCTTGGCCTATGCGTATTGGGAGACGAAACACTCGTTCCGCGAGGCCATCGGCCTCGGGTTTCAGGAACTTGCCCGCCAGAGTGCAGATAAAGTCGGGTTGATCCTGGAGAAAGAAATCGAGTGGGTGGAACGGTTCAGCTCCCTACCGGAGGTCCGTGAAGCAGTCCGAGAAGGTACCCGGCTGAGCTTCAACCAGCAGGCCCTTCAGCGGTGGAAGGAGTCGCAACGGCCGTATTTTCGATCACTGGTCATCCTCGATCGCCGAGGCCATTCGGTCGGCGAAGTAACCAGCGAAACCACCAGGACGTATTATAGTAGGCAGCCTTGGTGGCCGGTCGTCTTCGAACAACGACGGTCATGGGTGGGGGAGCTGCGTTTCGACGAAATGGGACATGGGTATTTGGAGGTTGCCGTGCCGATTGTCGACGAGGCTGGGGCTGTGTTGGGCGCGTTAAATGCGGTGATCGAGAAGGACCAGCTCTTGACCTCGGTCCTTCGAAGTCGGATCGGCGGTACCGGTCATGTCATGCTGGTCGGACCCCAGGGGACGGTGCTGGCCTGTCCGCTTCTTCCGCCCGGACGGCATACGGCTTTTATGGGACCGCTGAGAAACTCACTCGCCTCGGGTAGAGAGAGGCCCGAGGCTGCCTGGATGGAAGTCCAGGACGATGCCCACGGTCAAGGGGGCGGGATCATCGGATTCGCATCCGTGGCACTCCGACCAGGTATCGTCCAGGCGGAAACGTGGTCCATTCTCGTCCGCCAAGATCCCAACGAAACCTATGCGCCCTTGCGGCTACTTGTGTGGAAGCTTGCAGCGTTCGGCATGCTGGTCATCGCTGTGGTCGCATTACTTCGATGGCGCCTCGGCCGCCGCATTGTGCTGCCAATTAACGCACTAGTCGAGCGAGTGCAGCTTTTAGGGCAGCAGAGCGGTAAGCAGCCGACGATGGCCACGCAGTCTGCCGGCATTGTGGAGATCGATACCTTGGCCGCGAGTTTCAATGAATTAGCGGAGCGGCTGGAGCGTGCATCACGGGAGCGGGGGCGGTATGTGGCGGAACTCGAACGAGCGAACCAGGAACTGGTGATTTCCGAGGAGCACTATCGGATGTTGTGGGATCATTCGACGGATACCAGGTTGCTCGTCAACGAGGAGGGAATCATTCGTGATGTCAATCGTCGAGGCGAGATTAAACTGTGGACATGTGCCGATCGTCTGATCGGCACGAAGGTGGAGGATCTATTTCTGGAGGAGGATCGTGCCCGGTTGCGCCGATTGTTGGAAGCGGTCATTGCCACCAAGAAAGAAGAGCCCGCCGGCGAGATGCGGATGCCCTCACCGGCTGAAGGCACACTCATCATGGAAGTCGATCTGGTGCCGGTCGAGAACGCCGGATCGCTGGTTGCCGTCATGGTACAGCTGAGCGACCTCACCGAAAAGAAGCGGCTCGAAGAGCAGTTGATCCGTTCGGAGCGCCTCGCCTCGCTCAGTCAGTTTGCTTCGATGTTCGCCCACGATATTCGCAATCCGTTGGTGGGGATCAAGAAGACGTTGGAGTTGCTCGGACAGGACGAAGGATCGCAGCCATCCGCGCAGCGACAATGGTGGGACGATATGCGATTCACGATCGATCTGTTGCTTGGCATGATCAACGACATGCTGGATGTGTATCAAGAAAGCCACTCCGGGCTGCCACTCTTGACTTCGACGGTGTCGGTCAACAGCCTGGTCGCTGACGTGGTGCAGCTCTTCCGAACCGAAGCCACGGCGAAGCGAATTACCTTTCATCTCGAGATACCGGAGGATGATGTCGCAATGACAGCCGATAGGCGCCGGCTATTACGGGTGCTCATCAATCTCGTTCACAACGCACTCAAGTTTTCTCCACAAGGAGGAAAGATAACCGTGACGGTTCAAGCGGAGACGCAAGGATGTTCGGGTCGCGAGTCGCGTGGCACGTCGTCTTCCCAGGCCACCATTCAGGTTGCGGACGAAGGACCCGGCATGGCTCCTGAGGATCTTCCTCATCTGTTCGAGATGTTTTTCAGGAGGAAAGATCCCGGAGACATTCGAAATGGACGAGGGCTGGGCTTGCACTTTTGCCGCCTCGTGGTGGCGGCCCATCGGGGGAGGATTTGGGCGGAGAATCGTTCGTCTGGCGGCGCTGTCTTTTCCGTCGAACTGCCGCTGAATCAGGAGGCCTATGCCGTCCACATTGCTGATTGCCGAGGATCAACGGCTCTTTAGGCAAAG